>NZ_SOHO01000042.1:0-80405 GCF_004403225.1 Cryobacterium sp. Sr8
GCCCTCGGGCCTGCCGTCCCCGGGCTTGCCATCCCCGAACTCATTGTCCGGGTAAGTCAGGTACTCAGTGATGAGGTCCATGAGAACAGTCAATACCCGACCACCGACACTCGAAGGCGGCGACCCCAGAGCCTCGTAGGCTGGTCAGATGAGCCTTCGCAACAACCTGACCGACCTGATGATGCGGGCGATGAGCGGCGGGCATCGGGCCCTGCTGAAGCTGTCCGGCGGCCGGCTCCTGCGGTCGATCGGCACGATGCCGGCCGTCGAACTTCACACGATCGGGCGCGCGACCGGCCATCACCGGTCGACGATGCTCACGGCACCCGTGCACGGCGAGGGACGCTACGTCCTGGTCGCCTCCAAGGGTGGCGGGGACCGTAACCCCATGTGGTACCTGAACCTCGTCGCCAATCCGGATGTCGAGCTGACGGTCGCCGGCGCGACAACGCCCATGCGGGCCCGCACCGCCACCGCCGCGGAGAAGGCCGAGCTGTGGCCGAAGATCGTCGCCGCCTACCGCGGCTACGCGGACTACCAGCGCAGGACGACGCGGGACATCCCCGTGGTGATCTGCGAACCGCGCTAACCGACGAAGCTGACTACACGGTCGGCAGGAGCTCCACCGCGCGCACCCGCGGGAAGGCCGGCGGGTTGACCCCGGCCATCTCTTCGAGCACCCGGATGACCTGGCAGCTGTAGCCGAACTCGTTGTCGTACCAGACGTAGAGGATGGCCTTTTTGGCGGTGACGATCGTGGCCAGCCCGTCGACGATGCCGGCCCGGCGAGAGCCGAGGAAGTCGGTGGAAACCACCTCGGGCGAGTCGATGTAGTCGATCTGCTTGTGCAGGGTCGAGTTCAGCGACATCGTGCGCAGGTAATCGTTCAGCTCGTCCTTCGTCGTGCCGTTGACCAGGTTGAGGTTCAGGATCGCCATCGACACGTCGGGCGTCGGCACTCGGATGGCGTTTCCGGTGAGCTTGCCGGCCAGTTCGGGCAGCGCCTTGGCGACGGCCTTCGCCGCGCCGGTCTCGGTGAGCACCATGTTCAGGGCGGCCGAGCGGCCCCGTCGTTCGCCGGAGTGGAAGTTGTCGATGAGGTTCTGGTCGTTCGTGAACGAGTGCACGGTCTCGACGTGGCCCTCGACGATGCCGTACCGGTCCATGACGGCCTTGAGCACCGGCGTGATCGCGTTCGTGGTGCAGGACGCCGCCGTGACGATGACGTCGTCGTCGGTGATCGAGGAGTGGTTGATGCCGTGCACGATGTTCTTGAGCTCGCCCTTGCCGGGCGCGGTGAGCAGCACCCGTGCGACTCCGGGGCAGGCGAGGTGCTGGGAGAGGCCCTCCGCGTCACGCCAGCGGCCGGTGTTGTCGACGACGATGGCGTCGTGGATGCCGTAGGCCGTGTAGTCGATGCTGGCCGGGTCGCTCGAGTAGATGACCTGGATCAGCGTGCCGTTGGCGAGGATCGTGTTGTTGGTCGTGTCGACCGAGATCGTGCCCTCGAACGGGCCGTGCACGGAGTCGCGACGCAGCAGGCTGGCACGCTTGATGATGTCGTCGTCCGAGCCCCTGCGCACGACGATGGCCCGAAGCCGCAGACCCTGGCCGCCGCCGGCGTGTTCGATCAGGATGCGGGCGAGCAGGCGGCCGATTCGGCCGAAGCCGTAGAGCACGACGTCGGTGCTCGTGCTGTCGCCCTGTCCCCACCGGTCGACGACCTCGGCCAGTTCCTCGCGGAGGAATTCGTCGAGCGTGCGGCCGGCACCGTCGCGCTTCCAGGCGGCGCTGAGCCGGGCCAGGTCGATCGAGGCGGCGCCCAGTCCGAGGGTGCAGAGCGCCTGGAGCAGCGGCAGGGTCTCCTCGAGCGGCAATTCGACATCGTCGACCTGACGGGCGAAGCGGTGGGCCTTGAGCAGGCCGACGACCGACTGGTTGACCAGGCTGCGGCCGTGCACCGAGGTGACGACGTGGTTGTCCCGGTACAGCCGGCCGATAAGGGGAATCATCGCTTCGGCCAGTGCCTCCCTGTTGATCCAGGTTTCGCGGGCGCGGTCAGATGCGTGAGTCAAGAACAGCCTTCTGGTCGGTGAACGGGTGGTGCTACTCGTCGAGCGCGAGCTCCTTGGGAAGCTCAAATTCCTTGGATGCGAGTTCTTCCACGTTGACGTCCTTGAAGGTCAGCACGCGAACCGACTTCACGAAGCGGTCTGAGCGGTAGACATCCCACACCCACACATCCTTCATGGTCAGCTCGAAATAGAAGTCGTGCTCCGTGTCACGGCGAACGAGTTCAACCTCGTTGGCCAGATAGAAGCGCCTCTCGGTCTCGACGACGTATTGGAACTGTCCAACGACATCCCGGTATTCGCGATACAGGGCCAACTCGACTTCGCGGTCGTAGTCCTCGAACTCGTCTTCTTCCATGGTGACTCAATCCTACGCTGAGATCTTGAGCCAGGACTTGCGGTGCAGGTCGTTGGGCCCCAGCTCGACTATCGCGCCCATGTGCTGCGCGCTGCCGTAGCCCTTGTTCGTTGCCCAGCCGTAGCCGGGGTGCACGGCATCCGCCGTGATCATCAGGGCGTCGCGGTGCACCTTCGCGATCACGGATGCCGCGGCAACCGATCCGCAATCCTGGTCGGCCCGTACCCGGGTGACCACGGTCAGGGGCGTCTTCAGCGCCTTGTTCAGCCAGTCGTCAGCGCCGTCCAGGAGTACGACGCTGCCGGAAATGTCGACCCCGGCGGCGAACAACTCGGTGAGGGCCCGTTTGCCGGCGAGCCCCAGGGCCGCCATGATCCCCAGGCTGTCGACCTCCTGGGCGGTGGCGAGCCCGACGGCGGAGTGCAGCGCCCAGGCTGCGGCCAGCGGGGCGAGCACCAGGCGCCGCGGTTCGCTGAGCAGTTTCGAGTCGCGCAAGCCCACCGGGAAGGGGCCGACGGTTGCGTTGATCACGGCGAATCCCACGGCCACCGGCCCGGCCAGGGCGCCGCGCCCGACCTCGTCGCAGCCGATCACACAGTTCGCTCCCCCGGCCAGGAGAGCGAGTT
The DNA here is from genome assembly GCF_004403225.1 of Cryobacterium sp. Sr8. Classification (NCBI taxonomy): domain Bacteria; kingdom Bacillati; phylum Actinomycetota; class Actinomycetes; order Micrococcales; family Microbacteriaceae; genus Cryobacterium; species Cryobacterium sp. Sr8. Next base: position 3,057 of record NZ_SOHO01000042.1, read on the forward strand.
CGGTCTCGAGGTCGGGCTCGACGACGGCCATCATCTTCTAATCGCGCGCCTCGTCGACCCCGCTGAACACGGCCGGGTAGTCATCCAGCCAGCCCCAGCGGTTCAGAGGCCAGCTGATCACGAAGGCGCGGCCGACGACGTTGTCCATAGGCACGAACCCGTTGCCGGGGGTGGTGCCGTTGTACCGGGAATCCTTGGAGTTGTAGCGGTTGTCGCCCATGACCCACAGGGAGTCCGCAGGAACGACGACGTCGAAGTCATCCTTGGACACCTCGGTTTCCCCGGGCGGAAGAGACACGTACGGTTCCTCAGAAAGCGGAACGCCATTCACGCTCATCTGGCCGAGGGCGTTGCAGCAGACGACGTGGTCGCCCGGCAGTCCGATCACGCGCTTGATGAGATGGTCGTTGCTGTCGGGAGCCGACAGTCCGACGACGGACAGGATCCAGTCGATCCCGGCCACGATGGCGTTCTGTTCGACCGGCAGCTGCGGCGGCAGCCATCCGCCCGGATCGCGGAACACGACGACGTCGCCGTGGTCGACCGGGAACATCCCGGGCTGGAGCTGGTTCACGATGATCCGGTCGTTCAGCAGCAGCGTCTGCTCCATCGAACCGGAGGGGATGTAGAACGAGCGGATCAGGAAGGTCTTGATCATGAACGAGATGAGCAGCGCGACCACGAAAATGATTACGAGGTCGCGAAGGAATAGTCCGACGCCGCGCTCCTTGCGCCGCGTCTCTGATTCCAGGCGATCTGATCGCGTGGGCAGAGTGTTTTCTGTCATTAAACCGCCTGAGCTCCGCACCCAGTTTAGGGGTGAGGAGCTCAGGGACGAATTCCCGGGGGCCTGCGAATCCGCTGTGAAGCGGGAGCAGACGCGGAATTAGTTGAAGCGCTTTTCCTTGATCTTGGCCTTCTTGCCACGGAGGTTGCGCAGGTAGTACAGCTTCGCGCGGCGCACGGCGCCGCGGGTGACGACCTCGATGTGGTCGATGACGGGAGAGTGCACCGGGAAGGTACGCTCGACGCCGACCTGGAAGCTCACCTTGCGAACGCAGAAGGTTTCGCGAACGCCTTCACCGGAGCGGCCGATAACGACGCCCTGGAAGACCTGGACGCGCGAGCGGGTGCCTTCAACGATGTTGACGTGGACCTTGACGGTGTCGCCGGCCCGGAAGGCGGGGATGTCTTTCCGCAGTGACGGGGCATCCACCTGGTCGAGAATATGCATGGTTTTTCGCTCTCTGTACCCGCCACAGGTCGACTACGAATAATGCTTCGCCACACGCGGTCCGCGCGTCGCCTCAGCAACCGATAAGTCAATGTGTGCCGCACACGGCGAATCTCCCCTGTGGCAGAGGTTTACCGCGGCACAAACGCCTATTCTGTCACGAAACCGGGCCGGACAGCAAAGCGGGCGCTCAGGGGTTCGTGGGCTTCTCCGGGATGACGATCACGTTGGGGTCGACAGGACGGGTTGGCCCGAGGTTGGTGGTGCCGAGGATCGTGGTCTCGGTGACCAGGGGTCCGGACGTGGAGTCGATGAACTCGATGACCTGGCGCACACGACGCCGAGCGGCGTCGAACAACTCCCAGAGCGCGAACCAGAATGCCGCGATGCCGGCCAGGACGGCCAGCAGCCACACCCCCGGCGCATCCGCCGCGTTGAACACGAGCCCGATGACGAGCGCGTGCCACAGGCCGAAGACGCCGACGTCCGGCCAGGAGACGGCCCTGGTCTCCCGCACCTCAGCGCGGGCGTAGACGAGCAGCGCGACGGCGAGCAGGGCGACGCCGAGCGCGATCGCGCCGATGATCACCCCGAGCACTTCCCAGGCGCCGGCGCCGAAGATCGACGAACCGACGAGCAGCCACACGGGAAGCGCGCCGATGGCGATGAACTGCCAGTAGTGGAAGATCCTGCGAACGATCACAGGACCAGATTATCCCTGCGCGCCGCCGATTTCCTCGGAGTTCGCTGGGGGCAGAAGGTCGGGACGCACCCGTGCGGTGCGTTCGAGCTGCTGCTCCCGGCGCCAGGCGGCGACGGCCCCATGGTTACCGCTGCGCAGCACCGGCGGCACGTCGAGCCCGCGCCAGAGCGCCGGCTTGGTATAGCTGGGGTATTCGAGCAGCCCGTCCTCGTGCGACTCCTCGACGAGGCTTTCCGGGTTTCCCACGACGCCGGGAATGAGGCGGCCGATCGCCTCGACCATGGCCATGACCGCGACCTCTCCCCCGTTGAGCACGTAATCGCCGAGGCTGATCAGTCGCACCCGGCCGCGACTGGCGAAATGGTCGAAGACGCGCTGGTCGATGCCCTCGTAGCGTCCGCAGCCGAAGATCAGGTTCGGCTCCTCGGCGAGTTCACGGGCGGTGGCCTGGGTGAACTGTTCTCCCGCGGGCGACGGGAAGATGAGCACCGGGCCGGTTGCGGCATCCGCCACCTCGGCGGGCACGGCGTTGGTCGCGGCGCCCGTGTCGGCGAGGATGCCGTCAAGCGCCTCACCCCAGGGCTCCGGCTTCATGACCATGCCGGCGCCGCCGCCGTACGGGGTGTCGTCGACGGTGCGGTGCCGATCGTGCGTGGAATCGCGCAGGTCGTGCACGCGCAGGTCGATCAGGCCGGTCTGGCGGGCCTTGCCCAGCAGCGAAATGTCGAGCACCCCGAAGAACTCGGGAAAGATCGTGACAATGTCGATGCGCATGACTGCGAGTCTACCGATCCGCCCTTCCGCCCTTCCGCGAAACCGCAGTTGTGCGCGCTAAGACGGGCGAATGACGCGCACAACTGCAGTTTCGCGGGATGTTACGGGTGAGCTCGGCCGGGGCGTCGTCGGGCCGCGCGGTCGGCGAGTCGGCGCGACGCGTGGGCGAGCACGCACAGCTGTGGCCGTACGCATCGCTCGGGGAGGGACGCGTACGGCCCGGGCTGGGGATGATCGACTCTCGTCCGGCCGCCGGGCCCCCGGCACGAACCCATGTCCGCTGGAGAATTCCAGCCCCGGCACGACCGCTTCTCCGCCGGAGAACGCCCCTCCACAGGCGGACGTTTGTGCACAGATGCCGGAGCCACGCGCCGCGGGCCTGCGCCCCCATTCACAGTGGAGCTCATGACCGACGTTGTGCGTGAACTCTCCCGCGAGGGCGGGGTGGCCCACGCCGCGACGCTCCGCTCGACTGGCATCACCCAGAAGCAACTGGAACGATCCGCCCGGCTGGGCATCACCGAGCGGATCCGGGCCGGCTGGTACTGCCTCGCCGGCGACGAAACCGACGAACCGGGGGTTACTCTCGGCAGACCGTCTCTCGACGGCGCTGGCCGGACTGCCCGACTCGCACGAGTGGATGATGGACCTCGTCGACTCGGGCTGCGGGTCCGGCCTGGAAACACTCACGCGGCTGGGGCTTAGGGCACACAACGTGACAGTCCGCTGCCAGGTGCATGTCCCCGGGATCGGTTGGCTGGACCTTCTTGTCGGTGACCGTCTCGTCGTGGAACTGGACAGCCAGAGGCACCACGACAACCCACAGGCATACGAGCGGGACCGCGCGCGCGATCTTGCGCTGGTCGAACTGGGCTACATCGTCGTTCGGGTGACCCACCGACGGGTCATGCAGGATTGGGCGTCGGTCGAACGGGCACTTCTGGCCATCGTTCGGAGACAAGAGCACCGCTGGCAGCCCCTCCATCGGGCCGCGGGGTTGGCCGTGACGCTCGACTGAGCGTCCTGCGGCCAATCACCGACTGGGCGCGCCGTTGATCCGGCCGCCGCAGTACTCGGGCGATAACTCCAAGCTGTGGCGGCACGCAGACCCCGTCGAGCGACGCGAGCGGCCAGGGCTGGGGATTATCGACAGGAGTAATCCGCCCTCCCGCGAAACCGCAGTTGTGCGCGATAAAAGGCGCGAATGACGCGCACAACTGCAGTTTCGCGGGGTGTTACGGGGAGGGAGGCGCTTCTGGGGCGGATGCGGCGGCATCCGCTTCGGGCAGCGTTTCCGCGGGGGCTTCGGGCTCCTCGGGGATCTCCTCGAAGAGTCCGGGAGGCGGGGTGATGGTGATGATGCCGGCCTTGACGTCGACGGACGGCACGATCGCCTTGACGAACGGCACCATGACCTCACCGGCCGGCGTCTTGACGATGAGCAGGTCCTGCGCCGGCAGGTGCTCGAGCCGGGCCAACGTGCCGACCTGGATGCCGTCGCGGACGACGGCGAGCCCGACCAGCTGGTGGTCGTACCAGGCGTCTTCCTCGTCCGACTGCTCGGCCGAGTCCTGGTCGATCCAGAGGATCGCCTTGGCCAGGGTTTCCGCCGCTTCGCGGTCGGGAACATCCTTGAAGAACCCGACGGCGTGCTGGTTGTACCAGCGCAGCTCGACGAGTTCGAGAGTCTTGCCGTGCCAGGGGGAGCTGGTCGGCACCTGGAGGGTGAACACGGCGCCCGGGACGAAACGTCGCCCCGGGTCATCCGTGAACAGTTCCAGCTTGATTGCGCCCTTGAGGCCATGGGCCTTCGTCAGGCGCCCCACGCGTAGCTGGGTGCGCTGCGGCGTGGAGTCGCTCACGTTAGAAATCAGTGTCAACGACGTCGACACGAACGCGCTTGCCGTCGGCCAGCGCGGCCACGAGGGTGCGCAATGCCTTGGCGGTGCGACCGGCGCGACCGATCACCCGGCCGAGGTCCTCGGGGTTCACACGAACCTCGAGAACATCGCCACGGGGTGAGTTCTTTGCAACAACGTGCACATCGTCCGGGTGATCAACGATCCCCTTGACGAGGTGCGCCAGCGCGGGAGCGAGCAAGATTACGCCTTGTCCTCGGTGGCCTCGGCGTCAGCCTCGGTCGTTTCGGCTGCGGGAGCCTCTTCCTTGACGACGGGCTTCTCGGCCTTCGGCTTGAGAACGGGCTTCTTCTTCTCGTCGGCGACGAAAGGAACCTTCGGCTCCTTGATCTTGACGGTGCTCTTCGCGTTCTTGTCGCCCTTGAAGATGCCCCAGTCGCCGGTCAGCTTGAGGAGAGCGGCAACCTGCTCGGTCGGCTGTGCGCCGACGCCGAGCCAGTACTGCGCACGCTCGGACTTGACCTCGATGACGGAGGGCTCCTGCGTGGGGTGGTAGATGCCGATCTCTTCGATGACGCGGCCATCGCGCTTGGTGCGCGAGTCGGCGACAACGATGCGGTAGTACGGTGCACGGATCTTGCCCATGCGCTTCAGACGGATTTTGACAGCCACAATTCTCCTGTGTTAGTGATGTTTGGCGAACTGACAGCCGTGAGCGTGGGGGCACACTCGGAGCAAGCTCAATATGGTTTTCCTGCGTCTGATTAGAGGGTCGGACGGCAAGATAACTCGACTAACCATTCTGTCAGACATCCCCCCGTTTGTGATAATCGGATCTCGCGGTGTCAGGATTGTTCGCAGACGCGGCTCCTCGAGCTGCTGCCGGCACCAGCAGAGGAGCGCACATGGGAATGGAATTCGCCCCCTCGGCTCGGTCGTCCGTGGGCATCGAGTGGGAAGTCGCGCTCGTCGACAACGCGACCGGCGACCTGGTCCCCCTCGCCGCCGAGGTGCTCGACGCTCTCCGCGCCGACGACGGGTCCCCGCACCCGCAGATCACCGGCGAACTCCTGCTGAACACGATCGAACTCGTCTCCGGCGTGCACACGAACGTTGCCGGGGCGGTCGCGGATGTCGTTGCCCAGCTGGACGAGGTGCGCGCCGTGACCGAGCCGCGCGGCGTGGGCGTCATCTGCAGCGGCTCGCATCCGTTCAGCCAGTGGTACGAGCAGGAGATCACCGACAAACCCCGCTATCACCGCCTGATCGACCGCACCCAGTGGTGGGGCCGCAACATGATGATCTGGGGCATCCACGTGCACGTGGGGATAGAAGACCGGGCCAAGGTCATGCCGATCCTGAACGGCATGCTCACCTACATCCCGCACCTGCAGGCCCTGTCGGCGTCCAGCCCGTTCTGGGCGGGAGTCGACACCGGCTACGCCTCCAACCGCGCCCTCATGTTCCAGCAGCTGCCCACGGCCGGCCAGCCGTGGATGCTGCGCGACTGGGAGGCGTGGGAGCGCTACGTCGACGACATGACCGTCACGGGCATCATCGAGGATGCGACGGAGGTGCGCTGGGACATCCGGCCGTCAGCGCGCTGGGGCACGATCGAGGTGCGGGTCTGCGACGGAGTGTCGACGCAGCAGGAGCTCGGGGCCATCGCCGCCCTGATCCACTGCCTGGTCGAATGGATGTCGACGGCCCTGGACGCCGGCGAGGACGTGCCGACGATGCCGCCGTGGTTCGTGCGGGAGAACAAGTGGCGGGCGGCCCGGTACGGGCTGGGCGCCCGGGTCATCCTCGATGCTGCCGGAGCGGAACGGCCGGTCACCGAGGACATCCGCAGGCTCATCGACGTGCTCTCCCCCGTCGCCGAACGTCTGGGCTGCCTGCCGGAGTTGCTCCAGTTGAATCTGATCATGAGCCACGGCGCCAGCTACCAGCGCCAGCTCGAGGTCGCGGAGGCGCACGGCGGAAGCCTGCCGGCCGTGGTCGAGGCGCTGAGCCGGGAACTCCGGACCGGGCTCGCGCTGTAGGCGCCGGGCTACGGCGCGTTCTTGCTGTCGCGCCAGGCGAGCCAGTCGACCACGGGCGCGAGGTCGTAGCGCGGGCCGGACACCCCGATCGTGAACAGCCGCGTGCCGAGGGCGTACAGCTCGTCGGCCTCGTCGACGCTGCGCCGGCGCAGCTCGGTGGAGATCTCGATCTCGGCGATGTCGCGGCCGACGGCGTCACACCAGCCGGCCAGTACGCCCAGCTTGTGCTCGAGCACCTGCGGGTTCGAGAAGGAATGCCAGATGTCGGCGTGCCTGGCGACGATGCGCAGCGTCTTCTTCTCGCCTCCGCCGCCGATCAGCACGGGGATGTCGCGGAGCGGCGGGGGGTTCAGCTTCGCCCATCTGGCCTCGATCCGCGGCAGGGCCGCCTCGAGGGCATCCAGGCGGGTCCCCACCGTGCCGAACTCGTAGCCGTACTCGTCGTAGTCGCGCCGGAACCAGCCCGATCCCGTGCCGAAGATGAAGCGTCCGCCGCTGATCTGGTCGATCGTGCGGGCCATGTCGGCCTGCAGGTCGGGGTTGCGGTAGCTGTTGCAGTTCACCAGGGCGCCGAGCTGGATGGTCGAGGTCTGCTCGGCCCACGCCGCCAGCAACGTCCACGACTCGAAGTGCAGGCCGTTCGGATCGCCGGACAGCGGGAAGAAGTGGTCCCAGTCGAAGACGACGTCGACCCCGAGGGCTTCGATCTCAGCCACCGTGTCCCTGATCGTGCCGATGGTGCCGTGTTGCTGGGCGACCTGCACGCCGAGGCGCACCGGCAGGACGGGTGCTGGGCTCATGCGGGCTGGGCTCATGCGGGCTGGGCTCATGCGGGCTGGGCTCATGCGGGCCAGACTACGCCTGCGGTTTCAGCTACGCCTGCGGCTTCAGCCGTTGCTCGCGGCCGGCGACGAGGGTCGCCGTGACCTCGCCGGCGGCATCCATCAGGGTCAGCGTGTCGCCGTCGACGGCCACCGTCTTCGCGTCGGCGAAGAGGGTGGGCAGATCTTTGCCGTCGCAGTAGATGAGGGTGTGCGGCCCTGCAGTCGTCGTGATGGCGCCGCCGGATTCGAGCTCCCAGGTGCCCCGCACGCCGTTGCAGCCGTCGGAGCCGGCCCAGGTGCCATCGGCGGCGATCGTCAGGAACGGCTGGGTTTGAACCTGGAAGGTCGCGTCGACGACCCAGGTTCCGACCAGGTCCTCCGGGGCGGGGCCGGCCGGGGCGCTGCTGGGCGGCCCGGAAGGCCGGTCGCCGGACGGCCCGGCGCCGGTTGCGCACCCGGCCAGGAGGGCGACCGCAAGGACGGCGGCGGTGAGGGCCAACGCGCCAAGGATGAGAACGAGACGTGTGTTGCGCGTGCGCATCCGCTGCCTCCCCGCTAGATGAGTGGTGTGAGCCTACCGCCCGAGCATCTTCTGCAGGGCGGCCATTTCTTCTTCGCTCGGACCGCCGGGCTTCTGCGCCCCGCCGCCCAGCCCGAAGCCCGAGCCGCCCGGAACGCCCGACTCGGCGGCCGGCTTCTCGCCGGCCGCCAGGGCCGCGTTCTCCGCCGCTCGCCTGGCCGGGTTGCCCGACTTCGAGCCCTTCTTCTTCGGCTGCTGCTTGCCGCGACCGCCACCGAAGCTGCCGCCGGGGATCGGGCCCATGCCCGGGATGTTCGGCGTGCCTCCGCGGGCGACGGTCTTCATCATCTTCGCGGCCTGCTCGAAGCGCTGGACGAGCTGGTTGACCTCGGTGACGGTCGAGCCGGCACCGCGGGCGATCCGCAGCCGGCGGGATCCGTTCAGCAGTTTCGGAGTGGCCCGCTCGGTCTTCGTCATCGACTGGATGATCGCCTCGGTGCGCACGATCTCGCGGTCGTCGAAGTTCTCCAGCTGCGCCTTCATGGCGCCGGCGCCCGGCAACATGCCCATCATCTTCTTGATCGAACCCATGTTGCGCAGCTGCTGCATCTGGCCGAGGAAGTCGTCGAGGGTGAAGGTGTCGGTCGAGAACTTCTCGGCCATCTTCCGGGCTTCGTCCTCGTCGAACGCGCCCTGCGCCTGCTCGATCAGGGTGAGGATGTCACCGAGGTCGAGGATGCGGCTGGCCATGCGGTCGGGGTGGAACGGCTCGAAGTCGTCGAGGCTCTCGCCCGTGGACGCGAACATGATCGGCCGGCCGGTGAGGGAGGCGATGGACAGCGCTGCGCCACCGCGTGCGTCGCCGTCGAGCTTGGTCAGAACCACGCCGGTGAAGTCGACGCCGGCCTGGAACGCCCGGGCCGTGCTCACGGCATCCTGCCCGATCATGGCGTCGATGACGAAGAGAACCTCGTCCGGGTCGATGGCGGCGCGGATGTCCGCGGCCTGCTTCATCATGTCGGCGTCGACGCCGAGGCGGCCGGCCGTGTCCACGATGACGACGTCGTGCAGTTTCTGCTGGGCGAACTTCACGCCGTCGCGCGCGACCCGGACCGGATCACCCACGCCGTTGCCGGGCTCGGGCGCGTAGACGGGCACGCCGGCCTGGGCGCCGACGACCTCGAGCTGGGTGACCGCGTTCGGGCGCTGCAGGTCGGCCGCGACGAGGATGGGCGTGTGGCCGTCTTTGGCCAGCCACTTCGCGAGCTTGCCCGCGAGCGTGGTCTTGCCGGCACCCTGCAGGCCGGCCAGCATGATGATGGTGGGCGGCTTCTTGGCGAACTCGAGGCGGCGCTGCTCGCCGCCGAGGATCTGCACGAGCTCCTCGTTGACGATCTGCACGACCTGCTGGGCCGGGTTCAGCGCCTTGTTGACCTCGTCGCCGAGGGCGCGTTCGCGCACCTTGCCGGTGAACTCCTTGACGACCTCGAGCGCGACATCCGCTTCGAGGAGGGCGCGACGGATCTCGCGGACCGTGCCGTCGACATCCGCGGCGGAGAGCTTGCCCTTCGTGCGGAGATTCTTGAAGGTCTCGGCGAGGCGATCTGAGAGGTTTCCAAAAGTAGCCATTGTGAACCCAGTTTACGTGCCGCCGTCAACCCGAGACTGCAGTTGTGCCGCTTATTCGGCACGGATAACGCGCACAAGTGCGGTTTCGCGGGGAGGGTCAGCTTTCGATGGCGAGGGCCACGGTGTCGCCGTGCACATCGATCGTGACGACGATCAGGGAATCGGTGTCGTCGGGGCTGATCGAGTAGTCGAGCAGGGCGAAGTGTCCCTCGCTGGCGCTGTGGTGCGGGTGGAAACCCACCCGCTGCAGCCGCAGGGAGCGCAGGAAGTCGATCTGCTTGTCGCCCGAGTCCCAGATGATGGCGTCGTCGAGGGCCTCGGCGTCCATCTCCTCGAAGTGCTGCTCGATGTAGTGCGCGGTGAGGCTCTTCTCGGAGCTGAGGTCGGCGACGAGCGACTCCCTGGCCGCGGCGTCGAGTTCTTCGAGCGAATTGATCATCGCGGCGGCGATGTCGAGCGCCTCGACCGAGACCGAATCCTCGTCCGGGGAGCTGAGGTCGACCTCGACGGCCTGGTCGCCGAGTTCCGCGGACTCCGACCAGTACACCTCGCCCTCATCGTCGCTGCCGAGAATGCCGAAGAAATCGTGTTCGATGGTCATGAGTGGTTCCTATCCGACGAGTTTTTTAGCGAAGACATGCGGCGTGAATCCGGTGAGGTCGTTGATGCCCTCACCCTGGCCGACGAGTTTGATGGGAATGCCCGTTTTCTCCTGCACGGCCAGCACGAAGCCGCCCTTGGCCGACCCGTCGAGCTTGGTGAGCACGAGCCCGGTCACGCCGGCGTGCTCGATGAACGCCTCGGCCTGGGCAAGGCCGTTCTGGCCCGTGGTGGCGTCGAGCACGAGGAGCACCTCGGCGATCGGGGTCTGCTTCTCGATCACCCGGCGGATCTTGGTGAGCTCGTCCATCAGCCCGCTCTTGGTCTGGAGCCGGCCCGCGGTATCGATGATCACGATGTCGATGCCGTTGTTGATGGCCTTCTCGACCGTCTGGAAGGCGACGGATGCCGGGTCCTGGCCCTGCGCCTGCGGCCGCACGATGTCGGCGCCGGCCCGCTCGGCCCAGGTCGCCAGCTGCTCGACGGCGGCCGCACGGAACGTGTCGGCGGCCCCGATCAGTACGCTGCGGTCGTAGCCCCGGAGGAACTTTGCGAACTTGCCGATGGTCGTCGTCTTGCCGACGCCGTTGACGCCGACCACCAGCACGATCGCGGGGCGCGCGCTGAGGGTGAGGGTGGAGTCGAGCCTGGCGAGGCGTTCCTCGATGCCCTCGCGGAGCATCCGCTGCAGGTCGGTCGGGTCGGTGGTGTTGTACTTCGCGACCTTCGCCCGCAGTTCGGTGAGGATGCCGTCGGTGACGTCGGGGCCGAAGTCCGCCTGGATCAGCGCGTCTTCGAGGTCCTCCCAGGTCTGCTCATCGATCGTCGGCTTCGCGAACATGCCGCGCAGCGCGCCGGAGAGTGACCAGGAGGTGCGTTCAACCATGCCCCTAGCCTAGGGCGCGCGCCGGGTCATCCGGGGGGGCATCCCCCCGGCGCCGGGTCGATAATCGCTTCGGGTCTGGTTGGACCAGGGGGAACACAACCCATCGAACAGCCATCGAAAGGAACCTCCATGTCGCAAACCACCGAGATGGATCCCACCCTGAGCGCCCTCGCCGCCTCCTTGAGCGGGCGACTCATTCGTCCCGGCGACGCCGACTGGGACACGGTCAGGGCGCCGTGGAACCGGGCGGTCGAACAAGACCCTGCCGCGGTCGCCATCCCCGCCACCGTGGACGGCCTGCGGCAGATTGTGGCCGCGGCCCGCGCCGGGCGTTTCGAGATCGCCGTGCAGCCGAACGGCCATGGCGCGAGCAGCGACGTGCGCGGCTGCATCCTGGTACGCACCTCCGCCTTCGACGAGGTGACGGTGAACGCAGACGAGCGCTACGCCCGGATCGGTGCCGGCGTCAAATGGGGCGCCGTGCTGCCGCGCCTGACGGGAACGGGCCTGATCGCCCTGGCCGGCACGAACCCGGACGTGACCGTCGCCGGGTACCTGCTCTCGGGCGGGCACTCCTGGTTCAGCCGCTGGAAGGGACTCGCCGCCCACTCCATCCGCGCCATCGAGTTCGTCGATGCGCACGGGCGCTCCCGCCGGTTGGACTCGGCCCACGGCTCCGCCGAGGGTGACGCCGAGCTGCTCTGGGCGATGCGGGGCGCGGCCGGAATGCTGGGCATTGTCACGGCCCTCGAAATCGACCTGTACCCCGCTCCGGCCCTCTTCGGCGGGAAGATCCTGTTCCCGATCGAGGCGGCCGGCGCCGTGCTCGACGCGGTCGCCGCGATCATGGCCACGGCACCGGATGAGCTGACGATGTTCGCCGGGCTGATCAACATGCCCGACGTGGAGATGGTGCCCGAGCCGATGCGCGGTCACAGCTTCGCGACCGTCGACGTCGTCTTCGTCGGCGACGCCGACACGGCCGGTACGCTCCTGGCCCCGCTGCTCTCCGCCGCGCCCGTCATCGCCAACCTCATGCAGCCGTTCGACATCGGGCACCTGGGCGAGGTCGCGGCCGAACCCTCGGATCCGGTCGGGAGCCTGGACTGGAACGCGGCGATCAGGGGGCTCGGCGACGACGGATTCGCGCCGCTGATCGAGGCCTTCAGGGAGGCGACGCCCGCCGGGCTCACCATGGTGCAGCTCCGGCCGCTCGGGGGCGCGATAGCCGATCCGGCGCCGGAGGCGACGGGCATCGTCGGGCATCTCGAGTCGAAATACCTGGTGTTCGCCGGCGCGATCCTGCTGGATCCGAGCCGCAGGATCGATCCGGCGGCAGTGTTCGGACCCATCGACCGGGCCCTGACGGGGATGACCGAACGGCGCATGGTGCCGACGCTGCTCTCCCCCGGCCAGGACCTCTCCGCCGCCCTCCCGCCGGAAAGCCTGGCTCGACTCGGGAAGGTGAAATTCGCCCACGACCCGGACAGCCTGTTCCGGAGCAATCGGCGCCTGCCCGGCTGACTCTGCCCGGCCGACGACGCGCGACGTAACACCGTGGGCGTCGGCCCACAGAATGGAAGGGTGACGACCACCGCCCCCGCGCTCGCCGGCATCGCCCACGGCACCTCCTCGCCCGCCGGCCAGGCCGCCGTGGCCGCCCTCATGCGCGCGGTCGCCGATGCCGAGCCGCTGCTCACCGTCGCGCTCGGCTTCGTCGACGTGCAGCACCCGGATGCGCCGGAAACCCTGGCCGCGCTTCCGGCCGGACTGCCGGCGGTCGTTGTTCCCCTGCTGCTGTCGGCCGGCTACCACGTGCACGTCGACCTCACCGAGGCGGTGCGCGCGGTGACCGACCGCACCGTGCTGCTGGCCGGCGCCCTCGGTCCCGACGACCGGATCGTCGAGCTGCTGCGGGACCGGCTGGAGCAGGCCGGCCTCCGGGACGAGGACGTGGTCGTGCTCGCCGTGGCGGGGTCGAGCGACGCCAGGGCGGTCGCGGATTGCCGCGTCGTCGCCGAGCGCCTCGCGGCGGCATCCGCTCGCCCGGTTGGCCTCGGCTTCCTGTCCGCCGCGGAGCCGAGGCTGGCCGACGCGATCGCGGCCGCCCGGCGGGACAACCCCGGGCGACGCATCGTGGTCAGCAGCTACCTGCTCGCCCCTGGCTTCTTCCAGGACCTCGTCGAGGGCGCCGGGGCAAGCATCGCCACCTCACCTCTGCTGGTTCCGGGGTCCGCCGTTCCTCGGCAGCTCGTCGACGTCGTGGTCGACTGTTACCGCTCGGCGCGGGCGCCGGCACAGTAGACCGGGCTGTCTCTTCGCGCGCCCGTGTGACGCCCCACTACCCCGCGTGACCGGCCGTGACCGGCCCACGTGACGGGGGCTCGGGCGCTGGCTACCGTCGTACCCAGCGCAGTTGTCGGACACCGTTTTCCGTCCGCGACTGGCCGATACAAAAGGAGCAGACCATGTCGCCCAGCCCGACCCCCAGCATCACCAGCGCCGCGCCCACGCGCCCGCCGCGACCGGCAACGCGCCCCCACGGACAGTGGAAGGTCGACGGCACCGCCCCGCTCAACGGCAACGAGAAGTGGAAGCAGGAGGACGGCGGGCTGAGCGTACGGGAGCGGATCGAGCAGGTCTACTCCAGGCAGGGCTTCGACTCGATCGAGGACACCGACCTGCACGGCCGATTCCGCTGGTGGGGGCTGTACACGCAGCGCAAGCCCGGCATCGACGGCGGCAAGACCGCCACGCTCGAGCCACATGAGCTCGAGGACAAGTTCTTCATGCTCCGTGTGCGCATCGACGGCGGCCAGCTCACCACCGCCCAGTTGCGGGTCATCGGCGAGATATCCGAGGAATTCGGCCGGGACACCGCCGACCTCACCGACCGGCAGAACATCCAGCTGCATTGGATCAGGGTCGAAGATGTCCCCGAGATCTGGCGCCGCCTCGAAGCCGTCGACCTGCAGACCACGGAGGCCTGCGGCGACGTGCCCCGCGTCGTGCTCGGCTCCCCCGTTGCCGGCATCGCCGTCGACGAGCTGCTGGACCCGACCGACGCGATCACCGAGATCACGGCGAGGTACATCGGCGTCCCCGAGCTGGCGAACCTCCCCCGCAAGTTCAAGACGGCCCTGACCGGCCACCCGAGCCAGGACGTCGTGCACGAGATCAACGACGTCGGCTTTGTCGCCCTGCGGCACCCGGAGCTCGGCCTCGGCTACGACCTCTGGGTCGGCGGCGGCCTGTCAGCCAGCCCCCGCCTCGGCGAGCGCCTGGGCGCCTTCGTCTCCCCCGACAAGGTCGCCGACGTCTGGCTCGGCGTCGCCTCCATCTTCCGCGACTACGGCTACCGGCGGCTGCGCAACAAGGCCAGGCTGAAGTTCCTGCTCGCCGACTGGGGACCGGAGAAGTTCCGCAGGGTGCTCGAGGACGAATACCTCCACGAGGCACTGCCCGACGGCCCGCCCGCGCCCACCCCGACGCAGCAGGGCGACCACGTCGGCGTGCACAAGCAGAACGACGGCCGGTTCTACATCGGAGTCACGCCCTTCGTCGGGCGCGTCTCCGGCACCATGCTCACCGGGCTCGCCGACCTGCTCGAGCGGCACGGCTCGGGCCGGCTGCGCACCACGCCACACCAGAAACTCGTGCTCCTCGACATCAGCGAGGAAGACGTCGAACCGCTGATCACGGCGCTCGACGCGCTCGGCCTGGCCGCCCGTCCGAGCCTGTTCCGCCGCTCGACGATTGCGTGCACCGGGATCGAGTTCTGCAAGCTTGCGATCGTCGAGACCAAGCAGACCGCAACCGACGCCGTGCTCGAACTGGAGACACGCCTCGCCGGCCTCGACCTGCCGCAGCCGATCAGCCTGCACGTCAACGGATGCCCCAACTCCTGCGCCCGCATCCAGACCGCCGACATCGGCCTCAAGGGGCAGCTCCTCTCCGACGGAGACGGCGGCCAGGTGCCCGGGTTCCAGGTGCACCTCGGCGGCGGGCTCGCCTCCGTCGGCCGCGATGAGGCCGGCCTCGGCCGCACCGTGCGCGGCCTCAAGGTGACCGCCGTCGACCTGGCCGACTACGTGGAACGGATCGTCCGCCGCTTCCTCGCCGACCGGGCCGAGACGGAAACCTTCGCCCAATGGGCGCACCGAGCCGACGAGGAGGCGCTCCAGTGAGCCGTATCGATGTCAACCAGCCCGATGTCAACCAGCCCGCGGCCGCGCGGCGCAGCGTAGAGCAGCTCCGTTCTCTGTCGGAACAGGGCGCGATCGAACTGGGCGAGGCATCCGCCGCCGAGGTCATCGCCTGGGTCGCCCGCAACTTCGGGACCGACGCCGTGGCGGTGGCCTGCTCGATGGCGGATGCCGTGCTGCCGCAGCTCGTCGCGCAGCAGCTGCCGGGCGTGGATGTGCTGTTCCTCGACACGGGCTACCACTTCCCGGAGACTCACGCCACCAGGGACACCGTCGCCGGCACCCCGGGCGTCACCATAGTCGACGTGCTGCCGGAGCAGAGCGTTGCCGAGCAGGACGCCGCACACGGCACCGACCTCTTCGCCCGCGACCCCGGCCAGTGCTGCGCGCTGCGCAAGGTCGCTCCGCTGCAGCGCACCCTCGCCGGGTACGAACTCTGGTTCACCGGGGTGCGCCGCGACGAGGCGCCGACCAGGGCCGGCACACGTCTCGTCGAATGGGACGAGCGCAACGGCCTGGTCAAAGTGAACCCGCTCGCCGCCTGGACCTTCGACGAGCTGATCGACTACGCCGCCGCCCATGGCGTGGCCGTCAACCCGCTCCTGGGCCAGGGGTTCCCGTCCATCGGCTGCGCCCCGTGCACGAAACCCGTCGCCGCCGGCGAAGACCCCCGTTCCGGCCGCTGGGCCGGACTCGAGAAAACAGAATGCGGACTGCACCTATGAGCGCCCACGACATCGCCACGGCACCCCCGGCAGCCGCTGCACCCCCGGCGACCGCGCGCCCGCACCGCCTGACCCAGCTGGACGTGCTCGAGAGCGAGGCGATCCACATCATCCGCGAGGTGGTCGCCGAATTCGAGCGCCCGGTGCTGCTGTTCTCCGGCGGCAAGGACTCCGTCGTCATGCTCCACCTCGCCGCGAAGGCGTTCTGGCCCGGCCGCGTGCCGTTCCCGGTGCTGCACGTCGACACCGGCCACAACTTCCCGGAGGTCATCGCGTTCCGCGACGCCACGGTCGCCCGGCTCGGCGTCTCCCTCGAGGTGGCCGGCGTGCAGGACTACATCGACGACGGCCGACTGCAGGAACGCGCCGACGGCACCCGCAACCCGCTGCAGACGGTGCCCCTGCTCGACGCCATCGCG
Organism: Cryobacterium sp. Sr8; assembly: GCF_004403225.1. Lineage (NCBI taxonomy): Bacteria > Bacillati > Actinomycetota > Actinomycetes > Micrococcales > Microbacteriaceae > Cryobacterium > Cryobacterium sp. Sr8. The sequence goes on from NZ_SOHO01000042.1 coordinate 19,477, forward strand.
GCCGGCCGGCACGACGCCGTCTTCGGCGGCGCCCGGCGCGACGAGGACAAGGCCCGCGCCAAGGAGCGCATCATCTCGCTCCGCGACGAGTTCGGCCAGTGGGACCCGCGCAACCAGCGCCCCGAGCTCTGGAACCTCTACAACGGCCGCCACACGGTCGGCCAGCACGTGCGCGCCTTCCCGATCAGTAACTGGACCGAACTGGATGTCTGGCGCTACATCGAACGCGAAGGCATCGAGTTGCCCCCGCTCTACTACGCCCACGACCGCGAGGTCTACCTGCGCGACGGCATGTGGCGCGCGGTCGGGCCGGTCAGCGCCCCGCTGGCCCACGAAACCGTCGAGGTGCGCACCGTGCGCTACCGCACGGTCGGCGACATGAGCTGCACCGGCGCCGTGGAATCGGATGCCGCATCCGTGCACGCCGTCGTGCGGGAGGTCGCCCAGTCGACGCTCACCGAGCGGGGAGCCACCCGGGCCGACGACCGCATCTCCGAGGCCGCCATGGAAGATCGCAAGAGAGATGGGTACTTCTAATGACCGACACACTCCTGACCGAAGCCGTGTGGCCGAGCGCGCTGCCGGGAAGCCCGCTCCAGGGCACGCTGTTCCGCTTCGCCACTGCCGGCTCCGTCGACGACGGCAAATCCACGCTCGTCGGCCGGCTGCTGCACGACTCGAAAGCGATCCTCGCCGACCAGCTCGACGCGGTCACCCGCACCTCGTCCGAGCGCGGCTTCGGCGGCGCGGCCGGCGGAATCGACTTCGCCCTGCTCACCGACGGCCTCCGCGCCGAGCGGGAACAGGGCATCACCATCGACGTCGCCTACCGCTACTTCGCCACCGCCCACCGCTCGTTCATCCTCGCCGACTGCCCCGGCCACGTGCAGTACACCCGCAACATGGTCACCGGCGCGACCACCGCCGACGCGGTCGTCGTGCTCATCGACGCCCGCAAGGGCGTGCTCGAGCAGACCCGCCGCCACCTCTCGGTGCTGGCCCTGCTCCGCGTGCAGCACGTCATCGTCGCGGTGAACAAGATCGACCTGCTGGGCTACGACGAGGCCGCGTACACCGAGGTCGCCGCCGACGTGCGCGCCGTCACCGCCGAGCTCGGCCTCGGCGCCGTGCACGTCATCCCCGTGTCGGCCCTGGTCGGCGACAACGTCGTCGACCGCTCCCCGCACACCCCGTGGTACGACGGCCCGAGCCTGCTCGAGCTGCTGGAGACTCTCCCCCTCGTCGACGAAATCGAAAGCGAGACCCGGGCCTTCCGCCTGCCCGTGCAGCTGGTCCTCCGCCCGCAGGGCGCCGTCGTGGTGCCCGAGGAAGACGCCCCCCGGTACCGCGACTACCGTGCCTACGCCGGCCAGGTCGCATCCGGCACGCTGCGCGTCGGCGACACCGTCACCGTCAGCCCCGGCGGCGGCAGCACCGTCGTCACCGGCATCGACTTCGCCGGAGCGGAACTCGACCTGGCCTTCGCCCCGCAATCGGTGGCGCTGCGGCTGCGGGACGACCTCGACATCGCCCGCGGCGCCGTGATCGCCGCGGCCGGCACCCTGCCCCCGCAGGTGAAGGAGCTGACCGCCGCGCTGTTCTGGCTCGACGCCAGGCCGCTCGCGGCCGGCGCCCGGGTGCTGGTGAAATTCGGCACCTCCACGATCCAGGCCATCGTGCCGGAGATCACCGGACGCCGCAGCCTCGACACCCTCGCGATCGAGGCCGCCGACCGCCTCGAGGTCAACGACATCGGGCAGGCCACCGTGCGCCTCGCCTCTGCGCTGCCGCTCGAGACCTACGCGGAGAACCGCCGCTCCGGCGCGTTCCTCGTCATCCACCCGCAGGACGGCGCGACGCTCGCCGCCGGCATCGTGCTCGCCGCCGGCGGTGCCTCGTGAGCCGGGCCGGCCGCCTTCCGGCCGCGCTCTTCGCCGCGCTGCTGGCCACCGGGCTGGTCGCCGGGCTGAGCGGATGCTCGGCGAGCGCCTCCGCGGACGCCCCGGCCGGCGGCCCTGCCGCCGAACTCCGGCTCGGCTACTTCGACAACGTCACCCACGCCCCGGCCCTGGTCGGGCTGGAAAAGGGGTTCCTCCAGGGCGCCCTCGGCGACACCGAACTGACCGCCCAGGCCTTCGCCGCGGGCCCCGCGGTCATCGAGGCGCTCAGCGCCGGCGCCATCGACGCCGCCTACGTCGGCCCCAACCCGGCCGTGAACACCTTCGTGCAGAGCGCGGGCGCCTCGGCGCGCGTCGTCGCCGGGGCGGCCAGCGGCGGCGCGGCTCTCGTGGTGCGGCCGGGCATCGACACTCCGGCCGATCTGGCCGGCACGACCCTGGCGACCCCGCAGCTCGGCAACACCCAGGACGTCGCCCTGCGCGCCTGGCTCGGCACAGAGGGCTTCGAGACCGACACCACCGGCGGCGGCGACGTGCGCATCACCCCGACCGAGAACGCCCAGACCCTCGCCCTGTTCCAAAGCGGGCAGATCGACGGGGCCTGGCTCCCCGAGCCGTGGGTGTCCCGTCTCGTGATCGAGGCCGGCGCCGAGGTGCTCGTCGACGAGGCGTCCCTCTGGCCAGAAGGTGCCTTCCCCACCACCATGCTGCTCGTGGGGAGCGACTTCCTCCGGGACCACCCGGACACCGTGCGCGCCCTGCTCGCCGGGCACACGGCATCCGTCGCCTGGCTCGACGGTCACGCCGACGAGGCTGGCGCCGTCATCAACGCCCGCCTGGCCGCCGACACCGGCAAGCCGCTGCCGGGCGCCGTGATCGAACGCGCGCTCGGCGCGGTACGGTTCACGACGGATCCGCTCGCCGGGACGTTCCCCACGCTGCTGCAGGCCGGCGTCGACGCCGGCACGGCCAAGCAGGGAAACCTCGACGGCCTGTTCGACCTGACGCTGCTGAACGCCGTGCTCGCCGAGTCCGGCGCCGACCCGGTCTCGGCCGCCGGCCTCGGGGCGGAGTAGACCATGAGCGCCGCGCCCGCCGTCCTTCCCGCCATCCGGATCACCGCGCTCGGCAAGCGTTTCGGCGCCGACGGACCCCTCGTGCTCGACGACGTGACCCTCACCATCCAGCCCGGAGAGTTCGTCTGCCTGCTCGGCGCATCCGGCTGCGGCAAATCGACCCTGCTCAACATCATCGCGGGCCTGGACGCCCCCAGCACCGGAACCGTCACCGTCGCCAGCGGCAGCGCCGCGGTCATGTTCCAGGACGCCGCGCTCTTCCCGTGGCTGACGGCCGGCCGCAACGTCGAACTCGCGCTCAAGCTGCGCGGGGTGCCGCGGGACAAGCGCCGCGGGAAGGCCCTCGAGCTGCTCGACATCGTCAACCTCGCGGATGCCGCCGCGAAGCGCCCGCACGAACTGTCCGGCGGCATGCGGCAACGCGTCGCCCTCGCCCGCTCCCTCGCCCAGGACCGCAAGGTGCTCCTGATGGACGAACCCTTCGCCGCCCTCGACGCCATCACCCGCGACCTGCTGCACGAGGAACTCGAACGGGTGTGGCGCGAAACCGGCCGCACCATCGTCTTCGTCACCCACAACGTGCGCGAGGCCGCCCGGCTCGGCCAGCGGGTGCTCCTGATGTCGTCGCGGCCCGGCCGCATCGCCAACGAGTGGCGCCTCGCCGACGACGGGCCACGACGGATCGAATCCCCCGAGGTTTCTCGTCTGTCGATCGAAATCACCGAACAGCTCCGAAGGGAGATCCGCCGCAATGCCGCCTAACACCACGACCCTTGCCCCGCCATCCGGCGCGCCCACTTCCGGCCGACCGGCCGACGACCTGCGCACGCTCGAATCCGGGCTCGACGCCCTGCAGGCCGTCCCGGGCACCGAGAAGGGCAGCGTGCGGCGCATCTTCGAGGGGGTGCTGCCGCCGGTGCTGCTGCTGGCCGGCCTCGTCGCCGCGTGGCAGCTCTACGTCGTCATCGCCCGCCCGCGGCCCGACCTCATCCCGGGGCCGCTCGACGTGCTCGGCGCGATCGGCACCGCGTGGGCAGACGGCCGCCTGCAGCTCGCCGTGCTCACCAGCCTCGAACGCGGCGGGGTCGGCTTCCTCATCGCGGTCGCCATCGGCACGCCCCTCGGCCTGCTGCTCGCCGAGTGCCGGCCGCTGCGCCTGGCCCTCGGCCCGCTCCTCTCCGGCCTCCAGGTGCTCCCCTCCGTCGCCTGGGTTCCCGCGGCGATCATCTGGTTCGGGCTCTCCGACGCCACCGTGTACTTCGTCGTGCTCATGGGCGCCGTCCCGTCGATCGCGAACGGGCTCGTCTCCGGCATCGACCAGGTGCCGCCGCAACTGCGCCGGGTGGGAACGGTGCTCGGCGCCGGCCGCATCCAGCTGGCCACCCTCGTCGTGCTGCCCGCGGCCCTGCCCGGCTACTTCTCCGGCCTCAAACAGGGCTGGGCCTTCTCCTGGCGGTCGCTGATGGCCGCGGAGATCATCGCCATGGGCGGCACGATCGGCTTCGGCCTCGGCTCGATGCTGCAGCAGAGCCGCGAGCTCGCCGACCTCGGCAGCGTCCTGGCCACCATCCTGCTCATCCTCGGCGTCGGCATCCTCGTCGAACTGAGCGTGTTCGCCCCGATCGAACGCCGGCTGCTGCGGCGCCGCGGACTCACCCCGGGAGGAATCCGATGACCGACCCCGCACTCCTGTACCCGCTCGGCCTGCACCTGGCCGGCCGGCCCGTCACCGTCGTCGGAGGCGGGGGCGTGGCCGCGCGCCGCGCGTCCGGGCTGGTGCAGGCCGGCGCGATCGTCACGGTCGTCGCCCCAGCGGCCGGCGCCGAACTGCGTTCCCTCGCGCAGACCGGAGCGCTCACCTGGCGGGCCCGCCCCTACGCCCCCCGCGACCTTGACGGCGCCTGGCTGGCGCACACCGCGACCGGCGTTCCCGAGGTCGACGCCCAGGTCGCGGCCGACGCCGAGGCCGCAAGGATCTGGTGCGTCACCGCCTCCGACCACCGCAGCTCCGCGGCCTGGGTTCCCGCGGTCGCCCGGCGGGACCAGGTCACCGTCGCCGTATCGGCGGGCGGGGATCCGCGCCGCGCGATGGCGCTGCGGGATGCGATCGCCACCGCCCTCGACGCCGGCTCGCTGCCGCTGCGGCACCACCGCCGCGCCGAGGGAGCCGGCACCGTGCACCTCGTCGGCGGCGGGCCCGGCGACCCCGGGCTGATCACCGTGCGCGGACGCCGCCTGCTCGCCGAGGCCGACGTCGTCATCGCCGATCGCCTGGGGCCGCGCTCGCTCCTCGGCGAGCTGTCGGCGGAGGTGCTCGTCATCGACGTCGGCAAGCTCCCCGGCCACCACCCGGTGCCGCAAGACGAGATCAACGCGCTCCTGGTCGAGCACGCCCTGGCCGGATCCCGGGTCGTGCGGCTCAAGGGCGGCGACCCGTTCGTGCTCGGGCGCGGTGGCGAAGAGGCCGAGTACTGCCGCAGCCACGGCGTCCCGGTCGAAATAGTGCCCGGCGTGACCAGCGCCATTTCGGTGCCGGCCGCGGCCGGCATCCCGGTCACCCACCGCGGGGTCGCGGGCGGCTTCACCGTTGTCACCGGCCACGAGCAGATCGCCGGGCTGCCGGGCGGCGCCGACCACACGGTCGTGCTGCTGATGGGGGTCAGCGCCCTCGCCGGCTCGGCCGGGGCCCTGGCCGCCGGCTCCCGCGGCGGCGGATGCCCCGTCGCGATCATCGAGGACGGCTACGGCCCGAACCAGCGCGTCACCATCGGCACGCTCGACACGATCGCCGCCCAGGCGGAGGCACGGGGCGTGCGCTCGCCGGCCGTCATCGTGGTCGGCAACGTCGTCGGCCTGAGCCCGCACGCGGGCCCGGACGTGCGTCTCGCCCCCGCCGCGCTCGGCGCACCAGCGCTCGCCGGCACCGTGCCTGCCTTTTCCACGCTCGAAAACCTCGTCCCCCGAAAGGCCTTCACATGACCCCGACGACCGCTGCGCCCCTGCAACAGCGCGAGCCCCTGCACCAGCGCGAACCCCTGCGCGTCGCGATCATCGGCGCCGGGCCGGCCGGAATCTACGCCGGCAACATCCTGAGTAAGGCAGTGCGGGACGCCGGCGACGAGGTGAGCATCGACCTGTTCGATTCCCTGCCGGCCCCGTACGGGCTGATCCGGTACGGCGTCGCCCCAGACCACCCGCGGATCAAGGGCATTGTGAACTCCCTGCACGAGATGCTCGACACCGGCAACATCCGCTTCATCGGAAACGTCGCGTACGGGGCCGACCTCGGCCTGGCCGACCTGCGGGCGCACTACCACGCGGTCGTTTTCGCGACCGGAGCTATCCGCGACGCCGACCTCGACATCCCCGGCATCGACCTGCCCGGCTCGTTCGGGGCGGCCGACTTCGTCTCCTGGTTCGACGGGCACCCGGATGCCCCGCGCGACTGGCCGCTCGACGCAACCGACATCGCCGTGATCGGCAACGGCAACGTCGCCCTCGACGTCGCCCGCATGCTCGCCAAGCACCCGGACGACCTGCTGCCGACGGATATCCCCGCCACGGTATACGACGGGCTGGCCGGCTCGCCCGTGACCGACGTGCACGTGTTCGGCCGCCGCGGCCCGGCACAGGTGAAGTTCACCCCGATCGAGCTGCGCGAACTCGCGGATGTCCCGGGCGTCGACGTGATCGTCTACCCGGAGGACTTCGACGACGACGAGCTCGCCCGCCGGCTCTTAGGCGCCAACAACCAGGTCAAGGTGATGACCCGCACCCTCACCGGCTGGCTGGCGAAGGAGCCCACGGGTGCCTCGCGCAGGCTGCACCTGCACTTCCACCACTCCCCGGTCGAGGTGTACGGCGACGGGCGGGTCGAGGGGATGCGCTTCGAGCGCACCGAGGCGACCGGTGCTGCTGCTGCCGGCGGGGCGAGCGGCGTGCGCGGCACCGGCGAGATCAGGGACTACCCGCTGCAGGCGGTCTACCGTGCGGTCGGCTACCGCGGCAGCGCCCTCCCCGAGGTGCCGTTCGACGAGGCCCGAGGCGTCATCCCCAACGACGGTGGCCGGGTTCTCGACGCGGCCGGGGAGCCGATCCCCGGGCTCTACGCCACCGGCTGGATCAAGCGTGGACCGGTCGGCCTGATCGGCCACACCAAGGGCGATGCCCTGGAGACGATCACCCGGCTCGTCGACGACGCCGCGCTGCTGCCGGATCCGTCGGTCGCCGACCCGGACGCGGTGCTCGCGCTGCTGGCGGAGCGCGGAGTGCGGTTCACCACCTGGCCGGGCTGGCTTGCCCTCGACGCCCACGAACGCGCGCTCGGCGACGCCGACGGCTCCCGGGTCGCGCGCGAACGGGTCAAGGTCGTGGCGCGCGGCGAGCAGGTCGACATTGCCCGCGCCGGCGCCCTGGTCGCCTCATGACCTACGTCATCGCGCTGCCCTGCGTCGACGTCAAGGACCGAGCCTGCGTCGACGAATGCCCGGTGGACTGCATCTACGAGGGCGAGCGGTCGCTCTACATCCAGCCGGACGAGTGCGTCGACTGCGCCGCCTGCGAACCGGTCTGCCCGGTCGAGGCCATCTACTACGAGGACGACCTGCCCTCGCCGTGGGCCGAGTACTACGCCGCGAACGTCGAGTTCTTCTCGGAGATCGGTTCCCCCGGTGGAGCCGCGAAGACGGGCACGCTGGGCTTCGATCATCCGATCATCGCCGCGCTCCCGCCCCAGGGCGGCAGCGAATGAGTGACGAAGCGGGCTCCTCCGCTCACGAGGCCTACGACAGCGACGCCTACGACTGCGTCGTCATCGGGGCCGGCCCGGCCGGGCTGTCCGCCGCGCTCAACCTGACCCGCGCGCGCCAGCGGGTGCTCGTCGTCGACAGCGACCGGCCCCGGCACGCGGCCACGATGCTCTCGCACGGCTTCCTCACCCGGGACGGCGTGCCCCCGCACGAGCTGCGCCGCATCGCCAGGGAGGAACTCGAGCGCTACCCCGAGGCCGAGATCCTGCGACGATCCACGGTCGACCGGGTCGAGCGCGACCATGATCGTGACGAGGCCGGCGGTGCCCACGCTGGGGCGCATCCGTTCACCGTGCGGATCAGCGGGCGCACAGCGGCCGGCGCGCGCGTGGTGAGGAGCCGCACGGTTGTGGTGGCGACGGGCCTCCGCGAGACCCTTCCGGCGCTTCCGTCCATCCGCGCCTACTACGGCATGAGCCTGTTCAGCTGCGCGGCCTGCGACGGCTACGAGCAGGGCGAGGGCCCCGTAGCCCTGATCGGCGAGACCGACGACCTGTTCGCCCGGGCGCTCCTGGTCGGGCAGTGGAGCAGCACGGTGACCGTGTTCACGAACGGCGTCGCGTCGCTGACCGCGCACGAGGAGAGCGAACTCGGCGACCGGGGCATCAGGGTCGAACGCCGGGTCATCGACGACCTCGAAGGTGAGCGCGGAGCGATCGCCGCCGTGCGCCTTTTCGATGGGGAACGGATCCCGGTCACCGGCGGGTTCGTGCGTCCGCTCTGGCATCCGATCGTGGGGTTCCTGGCCGACCTGGACCTGGACACCGACGCCTCAGGCCACCTGGTCACCGACCGGGACGGCCGCACCAGCCTGGCCGGTGTCTATGCGGCCGGGGATGTCGCCGCTCCCGGCCCGCAACAGCTCATCGTCGCCGCCGGGGCCGGCGCGCGTGCCGCCGCGATCATCACCCACGACCTGCTCGGGGTGACGACCGCCCACTGAGCGATGCTGCCGCCTCCGGGCGGCTGTGCGCGATCCCGGCGGCGACCCGGCGATGACTCCCAGCCGTGAGTGCACGCATCCGTCCCCGAGCAACGCAACGGGCCACGGCCGGGAGTTATCGCGCGCTACCGTCGGGCCAGGCTCATGGCCGGGACCGGAACCAACGACCGAAAGTGCGCAGGTTTGCCGGCGCCCAGGCACACGCGCTCTGTCTATCCCGTTTTCCCGATGCGGGCGGATGCGCGCCTCGCCTCCGGGCTGATGCGCGCGATCCTCGCCAGCGCCAGCACCGCCCTCGGTCCAGGCGCATGGCCGGAACCGGAACAGGTGACCGGATGTGGCAGTTTTTCCGGTGCCGAGGCACGCGCGCTCAATCCGTCCGGTTTCGCGATGCGGGCGAATGCGCGCCGCGCCTCCGAGCGGCTGTGCGCGATCCCGGCGGCGACCCGGCGATAACTCCCAGCCGTGAGTGCACGCATGCGTCCCGGAGCAACGCAGGCGGCCACGGCTGGGAGTTCTCGCCCGCTTATCGCGCGCTACTCCCCGACGGTCCCGTCGACGGCCTCCCGCAGCAGGTCGGCGTGGCCGCAGTGCCGCGCGGTCTCTTCGATCAGGTGGGTGAGGATCCAGCGCAGGTTCCAGTGTGCGCCGTCCCGGTCGGTGCCGACGGACAGCGCGGAGAGGTCAGCGCCGGCCAGGGCCTGGCGGCTGCGCTCGCAGGCCGACTGGTACAGCGAGCGCAGGGCATCCGGATCGTCTTCCGCGGCGCTGTGGAAGTCCCAGTCCCGGTCTTCGGCCCACGGCGCACTCGCCCACGGCTCGAGCTCCGGCAGGCCGAGGAACTTCTCCTGGATCCAGTAGTCCTCGACCAGGGCGAGGTGCTTGAGCAGCCCGCCCAGGGTGAGCGTCGACGGAAGCAGCCGCCGGTTCAGCCCGGCGGCATCCAGCCCCTCGGTCTTACCCAGCAGCGTCGCCCGCAGGAAGTCGAGGAACTCGTTCAGGGTGGTCCGCTCGTCGGCGGCGGGCTGCGGGTCGATGCGGTCCATGGTCATGAGGCCTTCTCCGTCTCCCGTTCCGTCTCCCTGGCGACGCGCTGGCCGACGACCGCGGACACGCCGTCCTGCCGCATCGAGACGCCGTAGAGGGCGTCCGCGATCTCCATCGTGCGTTTCTGGTGCGTGATCACGATGAGCTGGCTGGTCTCGCGCAGGTCCTCGAAGATCGTGAGCAGCCGGCCGAGGTTGGCGTCGTCGAGGGCCGCCTCGACCTCGTCCATGATGTAGAACGGGCTGGGCCGGGCCTTGAAGATCGCGATCAGCAGGGCGACGGCGGCCAGCGACCGTTCGCCGCCGGAGAGCAGCGAGAGCCGTTCGATCTTCTTGCCTGCCGGCTTGACCGACACCTCGATGCCGGTCGTGAGCATGTCGTCCGGGTTCGTCAGCCAGATGCTGCCGCTGCCGCCGGGGAAGAGCACCGGGAACACGTCGGCGAAGGCCGCCCGGGTGTCCTCGAACGCGGCCGCGAAGATCGCGCCCATCTTCTCGTCGATGTCCCCGATGATCGTGAGCAGGTCCGCGCGCGTGTTGGTCAGGTCGGTCAACTGCTCGGTGAGGAATTTGTGCCGCTGCTCCAGCGCCGCGAACTCCTCGAGCGCGAGCGGGTTCACCCGACCGAGCTGGCCGAACTTGCGTTCGGCCGTGGCCAGGCGCCGCTTCTGCTGCTCGCGGTCGAACGGGGTGCCCTCCGCGCCCGGATCGACGGAGGCAACGGATGCCGCGGCCCCGTCTGCGACCTCGGCAGCGACGCCGTCCGCCGGAATCAACTGGTCCGGGCCGTACTCGGCGACGAGTACGTCCGGGGTCAGCCCGAGTTCGCTGCCGGCCCGTTCGAGCAGCGCGGAGAGGTGCAGCTTCTTCTCGTAAATCTGCAGTTCGAGCCCGTGCACGTTCTCGGTGACGGCCTGCAGGCGGGTGCGCAGCGCGTTCTCCTCGCGCCGCAACAGCAACAGTTCTTCGTTCTGGCTCGCCCGCTCGGCTTCGGCGGCGGCCAGCCGGGCACGCGCCTCGCCGACGGAGGCCTCAACGGAGGCCAGCACGGCCGGCAGCGCCTCGGCGACCTGCGACGCGGCATCCACCTGCCGGCGACGGATGACCGCGCGCCGCGCCGCCTCTTCCGCCGCGGCCCGATCGGCCTCGAGCTGTTTGCCCAGCAGGGCCGTGCGCGCCTCCTCCGTCCGCACGCGTTCGCGGGCCGTCTCCACCTGGAGCCTCGCCTCGACTTCGCCGTCCCTGGCCTGTTCGAGCAGGGCGTAGAGCGCGTCTCTCGAGCTGACGTCGAGGATCGGCCGCGGCCGGGACTGCACCGTCTCGAGCTCGGCCCTGGCCCCTGCAACGGCGCCCTCGGCGTCGGCGACGGCAGCGGCGGCCAGCTTCAGGCCGGCGGACACCCGGTCGAGTTCGGCCGCGGATGCCTCGAGCTGCACGGTCGCCCGATTGGTCTTCTCGGCCCTGGCCGCGAGCCGGGAATCGAACGCACGCAGGGCGGTGAGGGCGCCCGCGGCCTGCTGCTTCAGCGCCTGCAGGAGCGTGCGTGCTTCGCCCAGGTCGAACCGAACCCGCTCAATGGACGACGTGACCAGGGCGAGCTTGTCGGCGGCCGTGTCGCGTTCGGCGACGAGTTCGAGCTTGCTTTGCCTGGCCCCGGAGCCGCCGCGGAGCACGTACGCGGTGAGCACCTCGCCGGCCCTGGTGATGATCGTGAGGGAGCCGAGGCCGCGCCCGGCCAGCACCCCGAACGCGGACCGCGCCGCCTCGAGGTCGTCGGCGATGACCGTATGAGAGAGGATCCCGAGCACGCCGCTCGGCGCCTCGACCACGGACCGCGCCCAGGCCAGGCCAGGGAGGCCGTCCAGGTCGGGCGAGGCAGCGGCATCCGCGTCGGCGACGACCAGTTCGACCCGGCCGAGGTCGTCGCTCAGGGCGGTGGCCAGGGCCGCGAAGGCGTCGCCCTGGGTTTCGGCCAGGACCGCGTCGGCGAGCGAGCCGAGCGCGGCGGCGATCGCGGGTTCGTAGCCGGGGTGCACGCGCACGTGCTCGGCGAGCAGCCCGCGGATTCCCGGGAGTCCGGCACCGACGAGGGCGGATGATCCGTCCTTCTGATCCAGGGCGAGCGAGAGGGCGCCGGTTCGCGCGGCGAGCGCATCCCGCGCGCGTTCCTGGCCGTGCAGCGTCTCGCGCAGGCTCTCGATCTCGGTTTCGACCTCCCGCACGGATGCCTGGGCCGCCTCGTACGCCTCGTCGAGGTTCGTGTCGACGTCATCCTCCGCGGCCTCCGCCTCGAGCGCGTCGAACTGCGCCTGCGCGGCGGCCCGTCGTGACTCTGCCGCGTCGACGGCGTTCTGCTGGCGGAGCACCTCACCGCGAACGGCGGCCAGACGGGATGACGCGGTCTCGGACTGGCCCTTGAGCCTGGAGACCTCGAGGTCGTGCCTGGAGACGAGCACCGCCTGCGCGGCGATTTCCTCGTCAACCGAATCGAGCTGCCCGCGTGCTGCCGCCGCCCCGGCCTGCGCGGCAGCCCAGCGCTCCTGCGCGGCCGTGATGGCCTCCCGGAGCCGGTCGACCTCCGCCGCGGCATCCGTCAGCATCGCCGGAGTCACGCTGGGGCCCCCCGCGTCGGGCTGAGCCTGCGCGCCGAGCAACGCCAGCCGCTGGTTGGCGAGCGTGTAGAGGCCGCGAAGCCGCTCCTGCACGGATTCGAGGCCGAAGCTGGTGCGCCTGGCCAGGTCGACGGCATCCCCAACCTGCGCCTGCTCGAGGCGCTGGAGGCGCAGTTCCTTCTGGCCGAGCTGCTCCTGCAGCACGATCCGCTCGGAGTGGCGTTCGCTCTCGGTGCGCCCGTGCGAGTCGAGCGCCGTGCGCAGCGTGACAACGTCGTCCGCGAGGAGCCTGGCCCTGGCGTCGCGCACGACGGCGGCGATGGTCTGCGCCTCGCGGGCGATTTCGGCCTGGTGGCCGAGGGGCTTCAGCTGGCGCCGGATCTCCCCGGCGAGGTCGCTCAGCCGGGTCAGGTTGTTCTGCATGGCCTCGAGTTTGCGCAGGGTCTTCTCTTTGCGCCGCCGGTGCTTGAGGATGCCCGCGGCCTCCTCGATGAAGCCGCGGCGCTCCTCCGGGCTGGCGCGCAGCACCGCGTCGAGCTGGCCCTGGCCGACGATCACGTGCATTTCGCGGCCGAGGCCTGAGTCGCTGAGCAGCTCCTGAACGTCGAGGAGCCGGCAGGCCTGCCCGTTGATGGCGTAGTCGCTGCCGCCGTTGCGGAACAAGGTGCGCGAGATGGTGACCTCGGAGTACTCGATCGGCAGCGCGCCGTCGGCATTGTCGATCGTCAACGTCACTTCGGCCCGGCCGAGCGGCCCCTTGGTCGACGTGCCGGCGAAGATGACGTCTTCCATCTTTCCGCCGCGGAGGGTCTTGGCCCCCTGCTCGCCCATCACCCAGGCGAGCGCGTCGACGACGTTGGACTTGCCGGAGCCGTTCGGGCCGACCACGCAGGTGACGCCCGGCTCGAAGGCGAAGGTGGTGGGCTGGGCGAACGACTTGAACCCCTTGAGGGTGAGGCTCTTCAGGTACAACGGGTGCCCTCTCCGAAGTGTCGATGGCCGTCACGGCCCGGTCATGCTGGGACTACGGTACCGGACTCTGTGCGGAGAACCCGGCAGGCGCCAGGCTGGTCGGCTGCGCAGATCGTGCGGCCTTCGCACCGGAAGCCGGCCGTCATGACGATCGAACACTTCACCGTCGGCGAACTCGCCGTCCCGGCCGCACCCGGGGCGGAGGGCTGGGGCGATTTCCGGGCCGCGACCACGGTGCGGAACGCGGTCGAAGCCGCCGCCTACGGCACCGACGAGCTCGCCCTGTCGGCCGAGGAACTGCTCCCCTACTGGCTGAACCAGGAGTACGCCCCGGCGCGGATGCTCGTGGCCCGCGTCGGCGGGGAAATCGTGGCGCGGGGCGTCTACGAGACGCGGCCTGAGGCATCCGCGGATGTCGCGTGGCTGGCCCTCGAGGTTCTCCCCGCTTTCCGGCGGCGAGGCATCGGGACCGCGCTGGCCGACCGCCTGGAGTCGATCGCTGCGGAGGAGGGGCGCGTGCGGGCACTCGTCTATGCGGCGTCGCGGGAGGCGCCGGGCGAGAGGCTGCCGTCGCCGACGGGTTTCGGCTCCGTGCCCCTGGCCAACCCGGAGGTGCGGTTCCTGCTGGCCCGCGGGTACACGCTCGAGCAGGTGGAGCGCGGCAGCCGCCTGCCCCTGCCCGTCGACGAGGGCGAGCTGGCCCGGCACTTCGACGGCGCGGCGACGGCGTCCGGCCCCGATTACGCCGTGCACCGCTGGGCGGACCGCACGCCCGAACGCTGGCTGGCGGACATGGCGCTCCTCCGCACCCGGATGACCACGGATGCCCCGAGCGCCGGGCTCGAGGAGCCCGAAGATGTCTGGACGGTGCAGCGCGTCCTCGAGGAGGATGAGGCGTTCGCGGCAGGCCCGCGGACGACCCTGACCGCCGTGGTGGAGCACCGGCCGACCGGGCGCCTGGGCGGGTTCACCGAGCTGTCCGTGCCGGCCGAGACGTCCCGCGCCGTGCACCAGGAGGACACCCTGGTGCTGAAGGAACACCGCGGCCACCGGCTCGGGATGCTGCTGAAGATCGCGAACCTGCAGGGTCTCGCGGCGGAGCGGCCGGGGCATCCGTCGGTGATCACGTTCAACGCCGAGGAGAACCGGCACATGCTCTCGGTGAACGAGGCCGTCGGCTTCGTCCCGATCGGCTACGAAGGCGCCTGGAGGCGCTAAACCCGCCGCCGCCCATCCCGCCGAAGGAAAACGAGGTCCGAGACCGAGACCGCGACCGAGACCCGAGAGCCGAGACCCGAGGGCGCGCTCAGCGCAGGCGCTGGCAGCGCGGGCAGAAGTGCGACGACCGGTTCATGAACTGGGCGCGCACCATGGTGGTGCCGCAGCGGAGGCACGGCTTGCCGTGCTGCCCGTAGGCGGTGAGGCTGTGCGAGAAGTACCCCGACTCGCCGTTGACGTTCACATACTGAGCGTCGAAGCTCGTTCCGCCCTCGGCCAGGGCCCGGTGCAGGATGCCGCGGACAGAGGCCAGCAGGGTGCGCGCCTTTGCCGCGGAGAGCGACGCGGCCGGCTGGTCGAAGTGGATGCGGGCGTCGAACAGGGCCTCGTCGGCGTAGATGTTGCCGATTCCGCTGATCAGCGTCTGGTCGAGGAGGGCCCGCTTGATGCCCGTCTTCTTGCGAGCCAGGGCGCGGAAGAAGGCATCCGCCGGGAAGGCAGGGTCGATCGGGTCACGGGCGATGTGCGCCACCTGCGAGGGGATGAGCGTCTCCCACTCCCCCGCCGCAGCAGCACCAGGGAAGCCGGCGGGCAGCCCGTCGCTCGTCGGCTGCATCCGGTCGACGGCCATGCTGCCGAAGATGCGCTGGTCGACGAAGTTGAGCCACAACTCACCGTGCACCGGATGCTCGAGGTGCAGCCGGATCCGCAACAGCCGATCCTCCGCCGGGCGGCCTCCGGTGATCGAGCCTGTGGTGATCGAGCCTGTCGAGATCGAGCCTGTGGTGATCGAGCCCGTGGTGATCGAGCCCGTCGAGATCCGGGCTGCGCTGCCGGGCGCGCGCAGCAAGACCTGCCCGCTCATGCCGAGGTGGATGACCAGGGCCCGGCCGGAATCCAGCGGCAGCCAGAGGAACTTGCCGCGGCGCACGGCGGCCAGCACGCGCCGACCCTCGAGGAGGTCGGTGAACGGGCCGGCGGACAGGTCGTGGCGCCTGAGCGATCGTTGCTCGAAGACCTCCACGGCGGAAATGACCGCGCCGGTGACGGCCGGCTCAATGCCGGCGCGAACGACTTCAACCTCGGGCAGCTCCGGCACGTCGGCCTCTCTCGGCCGGGGTCAGCCGGCGGAGAGCACGATCCAGGCCTCGAGCGCGGCAGCCATTTCGGCGTGCTTCTTGCTCGTGCCTTCGCCCCGCGCCGAGACGACGGTGCCGATGACGACCGTGGCGACGAACACCTTCGAGTGATCCGGTCCGCTTTCGGTGACGGTGTACACGGGCACGCCGGTTCCGCGGCACGCCGCGACCTCCTGCAGGCTCGTTTTGGGGTCCATCGAGCCGCCGAAGCGGTCGGGATCGGACAGGAGCGGCTCGATCAGCCGCATCACGAGGGCGGTCGCCGCATCCGTGCCGGTGTCCAGATAGGCGGCGCCGATGAGCGCCTCGACCGTGTCGGCCAGGATGGACGCCTTCTCGCGGCCACCGGTGAGGACTTCACCGCGGCCCAGCCGGATGTACTCGCCGAGTGAGATGCCGCGTGCGACCTCCGCGAGGGCAGCACTGGAGACCAGGCTGGCCCGCCGCTTGGCGAGTTCGCCCTCGCTCAGCAGCGGGTACTCCCGGTACAGCATGACCGTCACCGACTGTCCGAGGATCGAGTCGCCCAGGAACTCCAGTCGCTCGTTCGTCGGGATTCCGCCGTTTTCGTACGCAAATGACCGGTGGGTCAGGGCGAGCTCAAGCAAACCCTGGTCGATCTGCACGCCCAGGGTCTCCTGCAACGCGGAAAGATCGACCGAACCACCGGTCATCGGTTCCCCGGTCATCGAATTAGACGTCGGCGACCTTGCGGCCCTTGTATTCCATGAACAGTGCCGTGCCGGCGGAGTCGGTGACGACCTTCGCACGGTGCGGGAGGCTGTAAACGACCTTGCCGTTTTCCATGGTCTTCACCAGGGTGGGGGCTTCGGCCTTCCAGCAGGAACGACGTGAGCGGGTGTTGGAGCGTGACTGCTTGCGCTTCGGAACTGCCATGACTACTTCTCTTCTCTATCCGTTTCAGCATGAGTGTCTTCACCCGTGCTGATGTCTGTGGAAGCCTGGAACTTCAGGAGCGCCGACCACCTGGGGTCAGGCGTCTCTTGCGGTTCCTGATCAGGGATTTCGGCCAACCGTAGCCCGGTCTCGGGGTCGAGACCTGGACAATCCGGCCGGCATACCGGCTGGAACGGCAGTGACAAAACCACTGCATCCCTGATCAGAGGTTCAAGATCCACGTGGTCGTCTTGAACCTCAAATTCAAAAGCTTCCTCTGAAGAATACGCGAAAAGCTCCGTAAACTCGACTTGGACAGGCAAGTCGATGTCAATCAGGCACCGACCGCACATTCCGCTGGCGGTTCCGGACACGTCCGCGGTCACCAGGATGCCCTCGTGGATCGCCTCCAGCCGCAGGTCTGCCTCGAGGGTGGACCCCGCTTTCACGGCCACCAGGCCTTCCCCGAGGTCTTCGGGCACCAGGATGTCGAGCTGGCGCTCATGCTGGATGCCGGGGCGGTTGATGAGGTCGCGGACATCGACTTTGTACGGTGTCTTTTTGAACTTGGTCACGAGGGGAAATTCTACGCGCCCTGCGAGGCAGCGCCGTCCCTCCGGGCGAGGACAGCCGGCCAGAGCGAGGCGGGGAGCGCGGCGGCACGGATTCGCGTGCCGGTATCGGCGTCGGTCCGGATGGCGCCGATGACGAGGTCGAGGTCGTGGCAGACCGCCGGCCCGGTGCCCTGTTCCTCGGACCCGGGGCGCGCGAAGCGCTGCCGCTCGGCCGCGACCAGGAGTCGCTCGAGCGCCGCGGCAGCGTCCGAACCGGCCCCGGGCGAGCCTCTCCCCGAGAGGCCGGCCCCGGAGAGGCCGGGACGCAGCGCGAGGCGGCCGGCCAGTTCGCGCGGCGTCTCCGTGCCGCGAACCCGCACGGCGTGGTCGACCGCGGTATCGGCCAGCTCCGCCCAGGCGTCCGCGGGACCTCCGCTCCCGGACAGGATCCTCCGCCTGCGGCGCAGGCGCCGGGCCAGGCGCACCACGCCCGGTGTGAGCAGCAGCGCCAGCACGAGCGCGAGGAACAGGCCGCTGCGGAGTAGCGTGGCGGCCTCCTGCTGCCGGGCCTGGGCGGCGGGCACCGCGCCGCTGTCCGCGGTGATGCCCCCGTCGTCGGAACGGGGAGTGGTCGTCGGCGCGGCAGAGGCCGGCACGTCCTCGGGGGTCGTCGCATCCGCCGGTCGGGCATAGTCGGGCACGGTCCCGCGCCCGGGGGTCGGTTCGAAGGGAACCCAGCCGACACCGACGAAGTACAGCTCGGGCCACGCGTGCAGGTCGTGCGAGTCGACCTCGTAGCGATTCGTGTCGTCCTCGGCGCTCGACGAGGGCGAACCGGGCAGGTAGCCGACCGCGATGCGGGCGGGGATGCCGAGGGAGCGGGCCATGACGGCCATCGCGGAGGAGAAATGCACGCAATAGCCGCTCTTGACCTCGAGGAAGGTGCCGATGACATCCAGTCCGCCGCCGTCGTAGCCGTCTTCGACCGGGGCGTCGGTGTCGTAGTCGAAGGCGCTGCCGCGCAGATAGTCCTGCAGCGCCACCGCGGCGTCATAGTCCGAGGCGGCGCCCTCCGTCACGGACTTCGCGGTGGCGGCGATGATGGCGGGGCGCGGGAACGGCAGCTTGAGATTCGGCGCGACGCTCACCGGGTAGCGTCCGCGAGCAGCCCTCAGCTGCTCCGCGGTCGGCTGGAGTTCGAGCGCGGTGACGGTGTAGGTCTGCCCACGCGTGGTCGTGTTCGTGCTCTTGATGGTGTGGGTGAGGTTGTTCCAGAACCATCTGCCCTCGAGCCCCTCGACGCGGCTCGCCGGGTTGGGGGCGGGAAGCAGGTCCGTCTCCACCCCGTCGATGACGACGGTCGTCGTCGTCTTCGTGGTCTTGACCTCGTCCGACAGGCCCGGCGGTCTCTCGATGCGGTCGACCGTGTTGCTCGTCGTCGCCGCATCGGACCGGGACGTCCAGGTCGTGCCGACGAACTGGTCGAGCGTCAGCAGCTTGAAATACGGCGGCGTTTTTGCCGTCGTGGTGTAGTGCAGCGCCGGCCCGGCATCCGGGCGTCGAAGGTCCTGGCCGAGGTCGATCATCGGGCTGACGCCGGCGCCGAACAGGGGTCCGCTGGAGCCCCCCGCGAACAGGTCGCCGTCCGAGATGGTCGGGGTTGCGGAACTGAGCAGGAGGGCGCTCACGATGCCCAAACCGCCCACCGTGGCCGCCGCCCAGGACGGCCCGGGGGCACGGCGGCGCACCGGCGAGTACACGCGCGCGGCCTCGCGGCCGGACGGCGGGCTGTTCGCCTCGGCGACCCGACGCAGGCGCACGTCCATGCGGAGCACCAGAAGGTAGGCGGCCGCCGTGGCGATCAGTGCCACGGGGTTGGCCCCCTCGTCGAGCAGGAGTCCGGGCACCGCGACCGGGACCAGCACGGGCAGGCCCGCAAGCGCCGGCCACCGCAGCGTCAGCGCGAGGGCATCCATCAGGACGGCGATCAGCCCTGCTCCGGCGGCCAGGAGGAACAGGATGCCGTCGACCGGTTCGGCCGGGATGCTCTGCTGCTCGATGGACGAGACGCCGGTGTCGACCAGGAGCCCGAACCGGTCGATTGTGTCCGGCGTCGGGATCAGCCAGAGCAGCCCGGTTCCCTGGCCGAACAGGAGCGTCAGGGTTGCCAGGAGCACGCCCAGCCCGACGACCGGCACCAGCGCCGAAGCGACGCGGGTGCGCCGGAGTACGGCCGCGGAAACGAGCACGATCGTGCCCGCGAGCGCCATCGGCCACCACCACGAGGAGCCGCGTAGCAGCGGGCCGAGCACGGCGCTGCCGGCGAGCAGCAGGAGCAGCATGGCCAGGCTGAGCAGCCATCGCCCTCTCCCCCGCCCCGCGCCCGGGCGACCGCGGTTCGTCGCAGCGCCGCTTGTCGCAGCGCCGCTCGTCACAGCGCCGCTCGTCACAGCGCCGTTCGTCACAGCGCCGCTTGTCCGAGCGCCGAGGCGCTCAAGCCTGGTCACGGACGGCACCCCGTTCCTGCTGGGCCTGGTCCCAGGCCCCCGGGATGTCCCGGTGGCTGCGCAGCCCGATGCAGTGCCACCCGGCGTCGCGCAGGCGCTCGAGGGCGCCGCGGCTCATGGTGTCCAGGACGAAGGCCACCGCCGGGGCGCAGCGGCCGCGGATCGCGGCGAGCTCGGCGGAATCCTGGGCGTCGATGTCGACGAGCACGGCGAAGGTCGGCAGCTGGCCGCCCAACCCCCGAGAGGCGTCGCCGCGCGGTGAGCTCGCCCGTTGGGCCTCAGCGTCGCGTTCCGCGGCACGCTGGACCGGCGCGATGTTCGCCAGGCCTTCGAGCAGCAGGCGGTCGCCGCCGGGAGCACTGAAGAAGCCGGGCGTGTCTCCGTGCAGCCCTCCCCGCCCCGCGGCGGCCGCCGGGGCCAGCTGGCTGGGCCCCAGTTCGATCAGCTCGACCCGAAAGCCCGCGTCGAGCAGGTGCACGCCCACGCAGGCCGTGAGTTCCACGGCGATTTCGAAGGCCTGGTCCTGGCGGCTCGTGCGCGCCGCGGCCTGGCTCGACGAGTACTCCGGCCGCCCGCTCAGTGTGGTGTCGAGGATGATCCGCGCGGCCGGGTTGCTGCGCTGTTCCTCCTGGCGCACCATGATCTCGCCGTGCCGGGCGGTGGCCGGCCAGTTCACGCGTCGCATCGGGTCTCCCGGCCGGTATTCGCGGGCGATGAGTTCATCGGAGCTGGGGCTGATGTGCCGGACCAGCTCATGGATCGAACCGTCCCCGCTCCGGATCGACCGGGCGTTGCCGGGCAGCGGGGTGACCCGGGGCGTGACGACGAGGTCGTGGGGCTCCCCGACGGGCCGCTCGCTGACCGCGAGGTCGAACGGGTCGGTGCGGCCGAGCATGAGCGGTCCGAGGTCGTAGACCCCCCGCCGCAGGGGCGTGAGGGTGTATTCGAGCCTCGCGGTGTCTCCCCCGGTGTCCGGGCCGCCCTCGTAGCGGTCGAGCGTCGGAAGCATGACGCTGCCCGGCACCGTGATCCCCGCCGACGCCGTGTCGCGCCAGCGGGATCCGGAGACCGGCCGGGAGGACAGGTTGCGCACCCGCAGCGCGACGACGGCGTCGCTTCCGGCCGGCACGATCACCGGTCGGATGGCGCGGCTGAGCTGCACCCGGGCCGGCCGGACGGTGACGTAGACCAGCGCGACGACGGGCACGGCCAGGAGCAGGCAGGCGACGAACAGGAGGTCGCGCCGGTCGATCACGAGAGCGTTGAGGAAGAGTGCGCCGCCGACGGCGAGGAACATCCCGCCGCGCCGGGTGAGACGCGGGAACCAGACCGGACGGACACGTCGTCGCTGCCGGGACATGACGGTTAGGGTCGGGCCTGCGAACCCACCGGCACCGGGGTCGCTGCGACGATCCGCGCGACGACCTCTTCGATGAGGGGGCCGCTGTCCTGGTGGTGGTGACCGAGCGCCCGGCTGGTGGGAACCAGTCGGTGGCCGAGCACGGCGACGGCGAGGGAGTCGATGTCGTCGGGCAGCACGTACTCCCGCCCGTGGAGGGCGGCCTGCGCCTTGGCCGCGCGGATGAGCTGGAGGGTCGCCCGGGGGCTGGCACCGAGCCGGAGGTCGCGGTCTTCGCGCGTGGCGCGCACGAGGTTGACGGCGTACTCCTTGACCGCGCCGGAAGCGAAGACGCTGCGCGCGGTCGTCATCATGGCCCGGAGTTCCGCCCCGGACACGACGGCCCTGATCAGCGAGAGCGGGCTCGTGGTGTCCCGGGAATCGAGCATGGCCAGCTCGGAGTCGGTGTCGGGGTAGCCCATGGAGATGCGGGCCATGAAGCGGTCGCGCTGCGCCTCCGGCAGGGCGTACGTGCCCTCCATCTCGATCGGGTTCTGGGTGGCCACGACGGTGAACGGGCTCGCCAGCGGGTAGGTGGTGCCGTCGACGGTGACCTGTCGCTCCTCCATGCACTCGAGCAGCGCGGACTGGGTCTTCGGGCTGGCCCGGTTGATCTCGTCCCCGATCACGATGTTCGCGAAAACGGCGCCCCGCTTGAATTCGAACCGGCGCTCGGCCTGGTTGAACACCGACACCCCGGTCACATCGGAGGGGAGCAGGTCCGGCGTGAACTGGATGCGGCTGACCGTGCAGTCGACCGACCTGGCCAGCGCCTTGGCGAGCATGGTCTTGCCGACCCCCGGCACGTCTTCGATGAGAAGGTGCCCCTCGGCCAGCAGCACGGTGAGCGCCGTCTGCACGGCGGAGTGTTTGCCGTCGATGACCATTTCGACGTTGCGGATGATCGCGCGGCCCGCGTTCGCCACGTCCGCGAACGTCACCGCTGCCCCACGCTCGACCGGCGCGACGGTGGAATCCGTCGGCAGTCCGGTCGGGAACGGGCTCATACCATCGACCTCTGCAGGTAGGCCGCCACAGCCGGCGGGACGTACGGGGAGATGTCCCCGCCGAGCCCGGCCACCTGGCGGACCAGCGAGCTCGAGACGTGTGCGTGGGCGGGGTCGGGGAGCATGAAGATGGTTTCCACGGCCGCGAGGTTTCGGTTGACGATCGCCATGGGCGTTTCGTAGGCCACGTCGACCTGCGAGCGGATGCCCTTGACCAGCACACTGGCCCCGACCTCGCGGCAGTAGTCGACGAGCAGGCCCATGCTCCAGGACGACACGATGACGTTGCCTTGCAGGCCGATGTCGCGGATCGACTGGTCGAGCAGTGAGACGCGCTGGGCGATCGGCAGCAGGGCCGATTTGGCCGGGTTGTGCACGACGAGCACGTGGAGTTCGTCGAAGAGCCCGGCGGCCCGCTCAATCACGTCGAGGTGACCGAGCGTGACGGGGTCGAATGATCCAGGGACGACGGCGATCCTGCGCATACAAATCACCCTAGCGCCACGGCGTGCCCGGCGCAGCCGATACCGGCAAGCTCAAAGCCGACCTCTCAGCCCTTGCTCAGAGAGGCCCGCTCGGAGTCGTCGAGCCTGCGCCGGACCGCCTCCTGCAGGGCCGGGACGCTGCGGAGGGCCGGGTCGCCGCCGATGAGGCGCTGCGCGCGGGCGCGGGCCTCGGCGATGATGTCGCCGTCGGTGGCGACGCGCAGCAGACGCAGCGAGGACCGACCGCCGGACTGGATGCTGCCGAGCACGTCACCCTCCTGGCGAAGCTCCAGGTCGACCTGGGCCAGTTCGAACCCGTCGAGGGTGGCCGCGACGGCCTCGACGCGCTCGCGCGCCAGCGACCCGGCCTCCGCCGACGTGACCAGCAGGCAGAGCCCGGGAACCTCGCCCCGGCCCACGCGCCCGCGCAGCTGGTGCAGTTGCGAGACGCCGAACCGGTCGGCATCCATCACCACCATGGCCGACGCGTTCGCGACGTCGACGCCGACCTCGATCACGGTCGTCGCGACGAGCACGTCGATCTCCCCGGCGGCGAACGCGCGCATGGTCTGGTCTTTCAGTTCGCTCGTCATGCGGCCGTGCAGCGGGGCAATCCGGGCCGACGCGAGGGCCGGTTTGCGCTTCAGCTCCTCGAGCAGGACCTCCACCGACGTCGGCGCGCCGGCATCCGCGGCCGCGGCACCGATCGTCTCGCCCTGCTCGGGCTCCTTCGGCGCGATCGCGGGGCAGACGACGAACGCCTGGCGGCCGAGCGCGAGTTCCTCGGCGAGCCGGTCCCACACCCGCAGCGCCCAGTTCGGTTTGTCGGCCAGCGGCACGACAAAGCTCTCGATGCCGGCACGGCCGGCCGGGAGCATGGCGATCGTGCTGACATCCAGGTCGCCGAAGACGGTCATCGCGATCGTGCGCGGAATCGGGGTGGCGGTGAGCACGAGCACATGCGGCGGGATGGCGCCCTTGAGGCGCAGCGCCTCGCGCTGGTCCACCCCGAACCGGTGCTGCTCGTCGACGACGACGAGGCCGAGGTCGAAGAAGGAGACGGATTCGCCCAGCAGCGCGTGCGTGCCGATCACGATCCGGGCCTGGCCGGAGACCATCCGCAGCAGGGCGCGGCGGCGGTCGGCGACCGGCAGCTGCCCGGTCAGCAGCACGGGCATGAGCTCCGCGGCGAGGTCGGGCCCGAGGGTGGCCACGATCGAGCGGAGGTGCTGCCCGGCGAGCACCTCGGTCGGGGCGAGGAGCGCGGCCTGGCCGCCGCTGTCGGCGACGGCGAGCATGGCCCGGAGGGCGACGACGGTCTTGCCGGAGCCGACCTCGCCCTGCACGAGCCGGTTCATCGGGGAGCCCTGCGCGATGTCGCGGGCGATCTCGGCGCCGACGGTGTTCTGGTCGGCGGTGAGCCGGAACGGCAGCGCTGCGTCGAAGCGTTCGAGGAAGCCGCCGGGAACGGGGACCCGGGGCGTAGTGTGCCGCTCGCGCAGCACGGTGTGCTGCTGCACCAGGGCACACTGCAGCACGAACGCCTCGGTGAAGCGCAGGGTGTCCCTGGCCGCGTCCCAGTCCGTGTCCGACTCCGGGCGGTGGATCTTCTCGAGCGCGGAGCCGTGCGCCAGGAGCCCGCGCTCCGTGCGCAGGTCGTCGGGAATCGGGTCGGGCACCGCGCCCAGGCTGTCCAGCAGGATCTCGATCGACTTCTGCACCTGCCAGCTCGCGACCGTGCCGGTGGCGGGGTAGATCGGGATCGGCGCTTCCGCCCAGCGCTTCGCGGCGGTCGCGTCCAGGGGCGCGGCATCCGATTCGGCGTCGAAGAGCTGGTAGTCGGGGTGCGCCAGCTGCAGGTTGCCCCGGTAGTCGGACACCTTGCCGGCGAAGATGCCGCGCACGCCGGGGAAGAGTTCACGGGAGCGCCACGCCTGGTTGAAGAAGGTGAGGGTGAGCACGCCCTTGCCGTCGGAGATCTTGACCTCGAGGATCGATCCGCGGCGCGCCTTCATGCTGCGTTCGCGCACCTCGAGGACCTCAGCGACGATCGTGACGTTCTCGTCGACGGGCAGCTGGCTGAGCGCGGTGAGCTCTCCGCGCCGGGCGTAGCGACGCGGGTAGTGGCTGAGCAGGTCGCCGACGGTGGCGACGCCGAACGCCTTCGCCAGCGCGGTGGCGGTGCGCCCGCCGAGCACGTTCTGCAGTTTGCTGTCCAGGGTGACGGCGTCGGCACCGCGCTCATCGGCACGGCGCGCGGCACCGCCGATGCCTTCCGCTGCGTCCGACCCGGTCATCCTTCGATCGTAGGCCGGGGGCCCGTCATTTCTCGTAATCGTCAACCTCGGCCAGCTGGGCGAGTTCGGCCCGGACGAACTCCTCGTACGGGCGTTCGGCGGCAAGCTCCTGCTGGATGGCGAGCGCCTCGGCGCGTCGGCCGAGGGTGCGGAGGCACCGGGCCACGCCCCACCGCCCGATGAAACGCTGCTCCGGTGTGCCGACATCGGTCGCGACGGTGAGCGCTAGTTCGAACTCCCCGAGGGCCTCCTCCGGCCGGCCGGAGTCGTGCAGGTACCAGGCGAGGTTGTTGTGCAGGGCGACGCCCCAGCGGCGGGTGCGGTCATCCGTCGCCTTGTCCAGCACGAGCAGCCCCTCGATCGTCCACTCCTCCTCGTGCCCGGAGTCGGACACGGCAAGCATGTGCAGGGCGTCGAGGGCGATGAACTGCGCGCCGGCGGATGCCGCCTCCCGCGCGGCGAGGGTGAACAGCGGCACGGCCTGCTCCTGCTCCCCGGCCGAGCGGTACAGCCGGCCGCGCTCCAGTGCGGCGCGGGCCCGCACGCGGCCGGAGGGCGACTGCATGTCTATGTCGTCGAGCACGGCGTGGCCCTCGTCGAAGCTCCCCTGCAGCCCCAGGGCGCGCGCGAGCTGGGTCTGCAGCTCCGCCCTCGCGTCGTCGTCGTGCGCGGCGTCCGCTTCGGCGCGGCGGAAGCGTTCGGCCGACGCAGCGGGGTCGTGGAAGTCCCAGAGCGCATCGAGCAGGGTCTGGCTGATCGGCGAGGAGACGGTCATCCACCCATCCTGACATCACCTCGACACCCTCACCAGCACCCCGAACGATAGGCTCGAGAGGAGATGACGCGAATTGTCGCCGGGTTTGCCGGCTCTCTGACCCTGGCCGTGCCGAAGGCCGGCACCCGGCCCACCAGCGACCGGGTGCGCGAGGCGATCTTCTCGGCGCTCGACGCCCGCGACGCGGTGCGCGGTGCCCGCGTTCTCGACCTGTACGCCGGATCCGGGGCCCTCGGACTCGAGGCTGCCAGTCGCGGCGGGCGAATCGTGACGCTGGTCGAGAACAGCTTCAGCGCGGCTCAACTGTGCAAGAAGAACACCGAGGCGGTGCTGCGGGCAGCGCCCAAACGCGATGCCCCACGGATTCGCGTGGTCGGGCAGGCGGTTCAGTCGTTCCTGGCCGGTACCCCCGACGGTTTCGACCTCGTCTTCCTCGACCCGCCGTACGACCTCACGGACGCCGAGCTCGCCGGCAACCTCGCCGCTCTGGCCCCGCTGCTCGATCCGGATGCGCTGGTCATCGTGGAGCGGAGCTCCCGGTCGCCCGAACCCGACTGGGGCCCCGGCCTGAGGCTCGAGCGCCGCAAGGACTACGGCGACACCACCGTCTGGACGGCCTCCCCCGTCGCCCCCTGACCTCCCTCCTCCCGCGAAAGCGCAGTTGTGCGCGTTATGCGTGCCGTTTAGCGCGCACAACTGCGGTTTCGCGGGAGGGTGAAGGGGCGGGGGAAGGAGCTAGCCGGCGGCGCCGTCCCAGCCTCGGTAGGGGTCCCAGCCGTTCTGGGTGTGCGGAACACCGTCGACGAGGATGGCGCCGGCAACACTCCCAGCGCCGGCCCCTGCGCCTGTGGCGGGCGCGGCGGTGACGACGCCGAGGGCGCGGAAGCCCTCGGGGAGCGTCACGTCCGGCGGGAAGGTGGCGAGCAGGCCGTGGTCTTCGCCGCCGCCCAGGGCGAGTTCGATCCGGTCGCCCAGGGCCGCGGAATCGAAGTCGATGGCCACGCCGCTGGCTCTGGCCAGGCGTCCGCCGTCGAGGGCGAGGCCGTCGGACACGTCGAGCATGGCCGTCGCCCCGGCGCGTGCCGCGGCCGGACCGGCCTCGAGCGGCGGCACGGGCGTGAACTGGGCGGCGAGCACGTCGGGGTGCGTTTCCCGGAGTGCGGCGGCGAGCTCCGCGTTCGGGTTGCCCTGCGCGTCGACGGCACGCCGGAAGAGCAGTTCGAGGCCCGCGCCCGCCTGTCCGAGGCCGCCCGCGAGCGCGACCACGTCGCCGGGGCGCGCGCCGGACCGGAGCACGGGCGCGCGACCCTCCAGGTCGCCGAACGCCGTCACAGCGATCGTCAGCACGTCGGAGGCCGACAGGTCGCCGCCGACCACGCCGCAGCCGGGCGCCAGCGCCTCGCAGCAGTTGCGCAGGCCGTCCGCGATGCCCTCGAGCACCGTGATCGGGGTGTGCGGCGGCGCGGCGATGGCGACGACGAGGGCGGTGGGCCTGGCGCCCATGGCGGCGACATCCGACAGGTTCGTCGCCGCGGCCTTCCAGCCCAGATCGTGCGGCGTCGACCAGGCCAGTCGGAAGTCGGGCCCGTGGATCATCATGTCCGTCGTCACCACGTAGCGCCCGTCGGGGGCTGCGATCACGGCGGCGTCGTCGCCCGGGCCGAGCAGGGCGGCGGCGGCGGCCGGCAGCCGGGGGAAGATGCGGGCGAGCACCTCTCCCTCGCTCAGCCCGGCGAGCGTCTCGGTCGTGGTCGCCTTCGAGCCCGCAGCATTCGTCATGCTCAAACGGTAGCCTGAATGCGATGACTTCCAGATTCCCGGCGCTGCGCATCGCGGCCGTCGGCGCCCTCCTTGCGGCCACCGTTGCGCTCACCGGCTGCGTCGCGATCGTTCCGCTCGAACCCGCCGCGGATGCCGTGAACCCGAGCTGCGCGGACCTGATCGTGCGCCTGCCGTCGACGGTGGCCGACCAGCCGGATCGCGAGACGAACGCGCAGGCCACCGCGGCGTGGGGCGACCCGGCCGCCATCCTGTTGCACTGCGGTGTGGAGGTGCCCGGCCCGACGACCCTGCCCTGCGTCAACATCAACGGCATCGACTGGATCGAGGACGACTCGGAGGCACCGCTCTACCGCTACACGACCTTCGGTCGCGACCCGGCGACCGAGCTCGTCGTCGACTCGGAAAAGGTGAGCGGCTCGACGGTCCTGGTGGACCTGTCCCGCGCCGTGTCCACCATCCCCGCGACCGGCGCGTGCGTCGGCGCCGAAGACGTGACCCTCCCGCCCGCGCCCTGAAACCCCCGCGAAACCGCAGTTGTGCGCGTTAAACGGCACGAATAACGCGCACAATTGCGGTTTCGCGGGATGCTGCGGCGGGCGGTCAGCGGCGGGAGAGAGCGACCTCGATGAGCTCGTCGATGAGCTGAGGGTAGGTGTAGCCGCTGGCCAGCCAGCAGCTCGGGAACATCGAGATCGGGGTGAAGCCCGGCATCGTGTTGATCTCGTTGATCACCCAGCCCGCCGCGGTGAGGAAGAAGTCCACCCGGGCGAGGCCGGCCCCGTCGATGGCGTCGAAGGCCCTGATCGCAAGCCCGCGCATGACGGCCAGCTCGTCCTCGGTGAGCGCCGCCGGGCAGACCAGGTCGATCCCGGGCGCGCCCCGGTACTTGGCGTCGAAGTCGTAGAAGTCGCGTCCGCTGACGATCACCTCGCCGGCGACGGATGCCCGAGTCGGCTCCCCCGGACGGCCCTGCAGCACCGCGATCTCGAGTTCGCGGCCCACCAGACCGGCCTCGATGAGCACCTTGCTGTCCTCGGCCAGGGCCACCGCCATCGCGTCGGCGAGCTGCTCCGACGTCGTGACCTTGCTCACGCCGACGCTGGAGCCGGCCCGGGCCGGCTTGACGAAGGCGGGGAAGCCGACCCCGGCGAGGGCGGCGTACGCCATGCCGGGGGCCTCGGCCCAGTCCTCCGCCGTGATCGTGCGCCACGGGGCGACGGGGAGCGCCGCATGCTGCAGCACCGTCTTGGTGAAGTGTTTGTCCATGCCGAGCGCGGAGGCGAGCACGCCGGAGCCGACGTAGGGCAGGCCGACCAGTTCGAGCATCCCCTGCACCGTGCCGTCCTCGCCGAACGGGCCGTGCAGGATCGGGAAGACCAGGTCGACCGTGCCGAGGGACCGGGTGCCGGTCGCGTCGGTGACGGTCAGTTCGCGGCTCTTGGTGCTGTCCGGCCAGCGCACCCGGGTGCCGTTGTCGACGACCGTGGGCAGCGCATCGGCATTCAGGCGGAACCGGTCCGGGTCGTTGACTTCGAGCACGAAGGCACCGTCGGGGGTGATCCCGATCGGGATGACCGTGTAGCGGTCCGGGTCAATTGCCGCCAGGACCCCGCCCGCTGTGGCGCAACTGATCGAATGTTCGCTTGACCGCCCCCCAAAGAGCAGCGCCACCGTGAGCTTGTCCGTCATCCGTCGTCCTTTCGCCCTGCGGTTCGTCTGAGTCTGTGGTCAGGTGGGGCGCAAGATCCCGAGGCTTCAGCGTACCGGCCAGCACCTGGCGCACCTGCTCCACGATGGGCATCTCGACGCCCCTGGCCCTGGCCAGTTCGAGGATCGGCCCCACCGAGGCAAGACCTTCCGTGGTCTGCTGCATCTGCTTGACGACGTCGTTGTAGCTGTAGCCCTGGCCCAGGAGCCGCCCGGCCGTGTTGTTGCGGGAGAGGGGCGACTGGCAGGTGGCGATGAGGTCGCCGAGGCCCGCCAGGCCGGCCAGGGTTTCCGGATGCGCGCCGTAGGCGACCGAGAAATCGGTCATCTCGACGAGACCGCGGGTGATGATCGCGGCCTTCGTGTTCTCGCCGTAGCCGACCCCGTCGACGATGCCGATGGCCAGGGCGATCAGGTTCTTCAGCACGCCGCCGAACTCGGTGCCGATGACATCCGTGTTCACGTAGGAGCGGAAGTAGCGGGTGGTGGCGAGCACGGCCACGGCCTGGGCCGTTTCGAGGCTGGCCGAGGAGACCACCGCGGCGGTCGGCTGCTCCTTGGCGATCTCGAGGGCCAGGTTCGGGCCGGAAATCGCGGCGATGCGGGCGGGGTCGATCTCGAGGACCTGCTCGATCACGGTGCTCATCCGCATCCCGGAGGATCGTTCGACGCCCTTCATCAGCGAGACGACGATGGCGTCTTCGGAGATGTAGGGCTGGGCCTGGATCAGGTTTTCGCGCAGTGACTGGCTCGGCACGGAGACGAACACCTGCTCGGCGCCGAGGAGGGCCAGGTCGAGCCTTGATGTGGCGCGGAGGCCGACGGGCAGGTTGATTCCCGGCAGGTAGTCGCTGTTGCGGCGCCCCTCCGAGATCTCCCGCGCCAGCTCGGGCCGCCGGGCCCACAACATGACGTCGGCGCCGCCGTCGGCGAGGATCTTCGCGAACGTGGTGCCCCAACTTCCGGCACCGAGAACGGCAACACGTTTGCCTGGCTGAACCTTAGGCTTCAAAACGGCCGGTCTCTTTCTGGTCGTGCTCGGACGGGTTCCAGCGCGTGTTCGGCGCCTTCTCCCCGCGGAGGTCTTCGAGCAAACGGGTGATGGCGTCCATGACGACGGCGGTTGCCTCGTTCAGCGTGGCCGAGTCGAGGGGGCGGCCGCGGAAACGGTCGAGGTCGACCGGGTCGCCGATCTTGACGGACACCGTCTTGCGGGGGAAGAGACTAATCTTTTTGGAGTAGCGCCCCATGATCTCCTGCGCGCCCCAGTGGGCGGCCGGAATGATCGGGATGTCATGCTCGAGGGCGATGCGCACGGCCCCGGTCTTGCCGCGCATGGGCCAGAGGTCGGGGTCCCGGGTGAGCGATCCCTCCGGGTAGACGACGACCATCTGGCCGTTGGCGACCAGTCGCTGTGCGGCCTTCACTGGCTCGCTCCCCCTGATCGACCCACCGCGCTCGACCGGGATCTGACCCGACTTCCGCAGGATCCAGCCGGCCACGGGGATCGTGAACACGGATGCCTTGGCCAGGAATCGGGGCAGCCGGCCCAGCTTCCAGGACACGACGCCCATGACGACCGGGTCGATCTCGGTGTAGTGGTTCGGCGCGAGCACGAACGCTCCGGAGCGTGGAAACTTCTGTGCGTCGACGATCCGGTAGCGGGCCGCCAGGTTCATGATCGGCAGGATCAGGGCGGCCAGGAGCCAGAAGTACGAAGGTCGACTCTTCTCCGAACGGGTTCGGGAATTCTGGTCAGGCGTCATCGGCTGCGGCACGTCCCTATTATCCCTGTCTCCCCCGGCGTCGACGTGCGAATCGCTCGACGTCGAATCACTCGAGATCGAAGTCCGCTCCGAGCAATTGGAGCTTGGTGATGAAGTTCTCGTAGCCGCGGCTGATGATTCCGACGTTGCTGACGGTGGAGGTGCCGTCGGCGCTGAGCGCGGCGATCAGGTGGCTGAAGCCGCCGCGGAGGTCGGGCACCTCGATGTCGGCGCCGTGCAGCTTCGTCGGACCGGTGATGACGGCCGAGTGGTTGAAGTTTCGCTGGCCGAAACGACACGGATGCCCGCCCAGGCACTCCTTGTGGATCTGGATCGTGGCGCCCATCTCGATCAGCGCGTCGACGAAGCCGAACCGCTGCTCGTAGACGGTCTCGTGCACGATCGACGTTCCCCTGGCCTTGGTCAGGGCCACGACGAGCGGCTGCTGCCAGTCGGTCATGAAGCCGGGGTGGACATCCGTTTCGATCACCACGGGCTTGAGGTCGCCGCCCGGGTGGTAGAAGCGGATGCCGTCGTCGTGGATGTCGAAGGCGCCGCCGACCTTGCGGAAGACGTTGAGGAAGGTGAGCATTTCGGGCTGGCGGGCGCCGCCGACGAAGATGTCGCCGTCGGTGGCGAGGGCCGCGGCGGCCCAGCTGGCCGCCTCGTTCCGGTCGAACAGGGCACGGTGGTTGAACCCCTCGAGGCGTTTGACGCCCTCGATCCGGATGACCCGGTCGGTGTCGACCGTGATGATCGCGCCCATCTTCTGCAGGATGTTGATGAGATCCATGATCTCGGGCTCGATGGCCGCACCCTTGAGTTCGGTGATGCCCTCCGCGCGCACGGCGGTCAGGAGCACCTGCTCGGTCGCTCCGACGCTCGGGTAGGGCAGCTCGACCTTGGCGCCCTTGAGGCCGTTGGGAGCGGACATCCGGATGCCGCTCTCCTGCTTCTCGACGACGGCGCCGAACTTGCGCAGCACGTCGAGGTGGAAGTCGATCGGCCGGTCGCCAATCCGGCAGCCGCCGAGGTCGGGGATGAATGCTTCGCCGAGGCGGTGCAGCAGCGGGCCACAGAACAGGATGGGGATGCGCGACGACCCGGCATGCGCGTCGATGGCGGCGAAGTGCGCGCTCTCGACGTCGACGGGGTCGAGGAGCAGTTCGCCCTCTTCTTCGCCCTCTGAGACCTTGACGCCGTGAACCTCGAGCAGGCCGCGAACGATGCGCACATCGCTGATGTTCGGCACGTTCTTGAGCACGCTGGGACTTTCACCCAGGAGCGCGGCCACCATGGCCTTGGTGACCAGGTTCTTCGCGCCCTTCAGCTCGATCCGGCCCACGAGCGGGATGCCGCCACGGATGGTGATGCGGTCGCTCTTGAGGCCGACGGCTGCGCCGTGGTTCTGCGCGTCCTGGATGAGTGTGCTCACGTATTACCTGCCTTGCGGGGAGAGTTCGGGGGAAGGAAGTGCGGGGAGGGTGCGGGGAAGCCAGGCCTCCCGCGTCGATTCGAATTCCGTGATCCGCGCCTCGTCGCGCAGTGTCAATCCGATGTCGTCAAGGCCTTCGAGCAGCCGCCATCTAGTGTAATCATCGATCTCGAACGAGACTGTGAGGTCGCCGACCCGCACCGTGCGGTCGACCAGGTCGACGGTCAGTTCAAGCCCGGGGTCGGACTCCAGCACGGCCCAGAGCGTCTCGGCGTCCACCTCGGAGATCTCCCCGGCGAGCAGGCCCTGCTTGCCGGAGTTGCCGCGGAAGATGTCGCCGAAGCGGGGGCTCAGCACGACGTCGAAACCGTAGTCGCGGAGCGCCCAGACGGCGTGTTCGCGGGAGGAACCGGTGCCGAAGTCGGCCCCGGCGACGAGCACGCGGGCTCCGCGGTAGGCCGGTTTATTGAGCACGAAGTCGGGGTCCTGGCGCCAGGCCGCGAACAGCGCGTCCTCGAACCCGGTCTTCGTCACCCGCTTCAGGTAGACGGCAGGGATGATCTGGTCGGTGTCGACGTTGGAGCGGCGCAGGGGAACGGCGATCCCGGTGACGGTGGTGAACTTCTGCATGGTTACTTCTCTCCGTTCGAGGCCGTGTTCGAGGCCGTGTTCGAGGCCGTGTTCGAGGCCGCTCCTGCGGCCAGGTCAGCGGCCAGGTCCCACGGGCTCGACAGGGTGCCGCGGATGGCGGTGGCGGCGGCAACGAGCGGGGAGACCAGGTGGGTGCGTCCGCCCTTGCCCTGCCGACCCTCGAAGTTGCGGTTGCTGGTCGACGCGCAGCGCTCCCCCGGGGCGAGCTGGTCGGGGTTCATGCCGAGGCACATCGAGCAGCCGGCGAAACGCCACTCCGCGCCGAAGTCGGTGAAGATCTTGTCGAGGCCCTCGGCCTCGGCCTCGATTCGCACGCGAGCGGAGCCCGGCACCACGAGCATCCGGACGCCGTCGGCGACAGAGTGACCCTTGATGATCTCGGCGGCGGCACGCAGATCCTCGACCCGGCTGTTCGTGCAGGATCCCAAAAAGACTGTGTCGACCCGGATTTGCTTCATCGGCGTGCCCGCGGCGAGATCCATGTATTCGAGTGCCCGCTCGGCCGCCGCGCGCTCGTTGGCGTCGCTGATGGCGGAGGGGTCGGGCACGGTGTCGCTGAGCGAAACGCCCTGGCCGGGGTTGGTGCCCCAGGTGACGAACGGCTCGAGCGCGTCGGCGTCGAGCACGACCTCGGCGTCGAACACCGCGCCGTCGTCGGTCGCGAGGGTTTCCCAGTACGCCACGGCATCGACCCAGTCCTGGCCCCGGGGCGCGTGGGCGCGGCCCTCGAGGTAGTCGTAGGTGGTCGCATCCGGCGCGATCATGCCCGCGCGGGCGCCGGCCTCGATCGACATGTTGCAGATCGTCATCCGGCCCTCCATGGAGAGGGAGCGGATGGCGCTGCCGCGGAACTCGAGCACGTAGCCCTGTCCGCCGCCGGTGCCGATCTTCGCGATCACCGCAAGGATGATGTCCTTCGCGCTGACGCCGGGGCGCAGGGCGCCGTCCACGGTGATGGCCATGGTCTTGAACGGCTTCAGCGGAAGCGTCTGGGTGGCCATGACGTGCTCCACCTCGCTCGTGCCGATGCCGAACGCCATGGCCCCGAACGCGCCGTGGGTGGAGGTGTGGGAGTCGCCGCAGACGACGGTGATGCCCGGCTGGGTCAGCCCCAGCTGCGGGCCCACGACGTGCACGATGCCCTGCTCGATGTCGCCGAGCGAGTGCAGCCGTACGCCGAACTCGGCGCAGTTGCGGCGGAGCGTTTCGATCTGGGTGCGGCTGGTGACGTCGGCGATGGGCCGGTCGATGTGCAGCGTCGGCGTGTTGTGGTCTTCCGTCGCGATCGTGAGGTCGGGTCGCCGCAGGGGCCGCCCGGCCACGCGCAGTCCGTCGAAGGCCTGCGGGCTGGTGACCTCGTGCACGAGGTGCAGGTCGATGTAGATGAGGTCGGGCGTGCCGTCTTCACCCCTGGCGACGAGGTGTTTGTCCCAGACCTTCTCGGCCAGGGTGCGTGGGCGTTCGCCCGTGATTGCTGCGTTGCTCATGAGTGTGTGCGTCTTCCTGGGAATGGGGAACAGCCGACAACGGACTCCGCGACGGGCGTGGCCTCAGAACTGGGACCCGTCGCGGCAAGGAAGAAGAAGCAGACCGGTAAGCATCCATTCAGGCTAACACCTCGGCCTGTCGTCCACTCAGGCGGAATGCGTCCCGTCGCCGGGCTGCGGCCCGAGCAGCGACTCGACGAACACGACGGTGATGTTGTCACGCCCCCCGCGGGCAATGGCCTCGTCGACGAGGGCGTCGGCGACATTCCCCCCGCCCTCGGCCGCGTCGGTGTGGGCCGCGAGCACCCGGGTGATGTCGTCGGAGTCGAGTTCCTTGGTGAGCCCGTCGGAGCAGACCAGGAAGGCCTGCCGGCCGGTCGCGGACAGCAGCCACACGTCGGTGTCGACGAACTCGTCGGCGCCGATGGCCCGGGTGATCATATTGCGCTCCGGGTGCTTCTCGGCGGCCTCGGCGGTGATCAGCCCGGCGTCGACCATCTCCTGCACGGCGGAATGGTCGACGCTCAGCTGCTCGAGCGCGGATCCGTCCCAGGTGTAGATGCGGGAGTCGCCGACGTTGAACAACATCCAGTGAAATCCCTCGTTGTCCCCCGCTTCGACGAACGCCACCCCGGCCAGGGTCGTTCCCGAGACGGCCGCGCCGATATCGTCGACGGCGCTGAGGTCGCGCACGGCGTCATTGGACGAGTGGATGGCGTCGAGGATGCGCTCGGGCGTCGAGGGGACATCCGCTTCGATGTGTTCGTCGAACACCCGGATGACCGTCTGGCTGGCGAGGTCGCCGCGGGCGTGGCCGCCCATCCCGTCGGCGACGAGGAAGACCGGGCACTGTGCCATGACACTGTCCTCGTTGACCGCGCGCACCGAGCCGACGTCCGACCGGGCGCTGAACGCCAACCGGACAACCCCGGTGCGAAGCATGAGTACGCTCTCGCCATTCACAACCACGTCTACCCCAGCGCTCGTCACGGGTCCTCCGGTCAGGTCCCGCGGCCCCTGACGGGGGCGTGAATGTCCCACCGTATCAAGAGTTGCGAGCCCGTCCCGCGGGCGGCATCACTCGTCCGCGTAGTGGGGCATCTCTTCGGCCAGGGTGTGGCCGCGCTTCCGGGCGTCGGAGCGCGCCTTGATCACGCTGGCGATGGTCGCCACCGCCATCGACCCGAGGATGACGCCGAGCGAGGTCCAGGTGTCGATCTCCGGGGCCCAGGCAAAGCCCTCGCCGCCGTTGATGAACGGCACCTCGTTGGTGTGCAGCGCGTGCAGCACGAGCTTGACGCCGATGAAGAACAGGATGAACGCGATGCCGTACTTGAGGTACTCGAGGCGTTCGAGCAGGCCGCCGAGCAGGAAGTACAGCTGCCGCAGGCCCATCAGCGCGAAGATGTTGGCCGTGAACACGATGAAGGGGCTGGTGGTGATGCCGAAGATCGCCGGGATGGAGTCGAGCGCGAAGATGAGGTCGGTCGTGCCGATGGCGAGGAACACGATGATCATCGGCGTGAAGATCTTCTTGCCGTCGATCTTTGTGCGGATCTTCGCGCCGTCGAACTCGGAGGAGATCCGGATGTG
This sequence comes from Cryobacterium sp. Sr8, assembly GCF_004403225.1. NCBI lineage: Bacteria > Bacillati > Actinomycetota > Actinomycetes > Micrococcales > Microbacteriaceae > Cryobacterium > Cryobacterium sp. Sr8. The sequence continues at coordinate 55,531 of NZ_SOHO01000042.1, forward strand.
CTTGCGGAGGAAGAGGATGATGCCGCTCTCGGACTCTTCCAGGTCCTCTTCCTTCTGGAAGGCCTGGCGCACCGCGGTGTAGAGCAGGAAGGCGCCGAAGATGTAGAAGATCCAGCTGAAGTTCTCGATCAACTGGGCGCCCAGCAGGATGAAGATTCCGCGCAGGACCAGGGCGATGATGATGCCCACCATCAGCACCTCCTGCTGGTATTTCCGGGGCACGGAGAACCTCGCCATGATGATGACGAAGACGAACAGGTTGTCGATGCTCAGGCTGTACTCGGTGAGCCAGCCGGCGAGGAACTGGCCGGCGTGCTCCGCGTCGCCCAGCACGAACATGAGCAGGGCGAAGACCAGCGCGAGGCCCACGTAGAACGCCACCCAGAGGCTCGCCTCGCGGATCGACGGGACGTGCGGGCGTTTGAAGACGATGAGCAGGTCGGCGACCAGGATGAGCGTCAAGATGACGAGGGAGCCGATTTCGAACCAGATGGGGAGGGCGAGATCCACGAGGGCCTTTCATTGCGGTGGGATGCTGCACGGGGTGCTGATGACAGCACGGAACCCGAAAGTCTCTCCCGCACCTGGAAAAAAAGATGCCACCGTGCCCGGGGCCCCGGCGTTGCGGCCCGTATTGACGATCACGGCATAGAACCCGAATCGAGTCCAGAGGGATACTCCCCTTCACTCCGAGGAGTCTACCGGATGCCCGGCGGCACGGCTTGCCTGCTGCGCGCTCGCAGCCTCCACACCCGCGGCCTCCACACCCGCGGCCTTCACCCGAGCCGTGATGCACGCCGTTTACACTCAGTGGAGCGTCACAAGCGCTCACGCTGTCGTGATTGACGGCATCCGCACCGCGTCGAACCACCAGTTCAACGATGAACGAAAGGCAACATCCGTGCTCGCACTCTTCAAACCCTCCGGAGCTCCCGGACTCGAGCTGGTCGACCGGCCCGAACCGCGCACCGGCGACGACGAGGTGAAGATCCGGGTGTTGCGCACCGGGATTTGCGGCACCGACCTGCACATCGAGTCCTGGGACTCCTGGGCGGCCGGTACCATCAGCCCGCCGATCATCCCCGGCCACGAGTTCTACGGCGAGGTGGTCGAGGTCGGCTCCCAGGTGCGCGACGTGCACGTCGGCGCCCGCGTGTCCGGCGAGGGCCACATCGTCTGCGGCAACTGCCGCAACTGTCGCGCCGGCCGCCGGCAGATGTGCATCCGCACGCTCAGCGTCGGCGTCAACCGCGACGGCGCCTTCGCCGAGTATGTGGTGATCCCCGAATCCAACGTCTGGGTGCACCTCGAAGACATCGACCCCGACCTCGGCGCGATCTTCGATCCCTTCGGCAACGCCGTGCACACCGCCCTCAGCTTCCCGCTCGTCGGCGAGGACGTGCTCATCACCGGAGCCGGCCCGATCGGCCTGATGGCCGCCGCCGTCGCCCGGCACGTCGGCGCGCGTTTCGTCGTCGTGACGGATGTCTCCGAGCCGCGGCTGGCACTCGCCCGCCAGATGGGCGCTGACCTCACCGTCAACGTCGCCGAGTCACGGATCGCCGACGCGCAGCGCACGCTCGGCATGCGCGAAGGCTTCGACGTCGGCTTCGAGATGTCGGGCCACCCGGGCGCGCTGCCCGAGATGATCACCAACCTCAACCACGGCGGCCGCGTCGCGATGCTCGGCCTGCCGAGCGCGCCGATCGACGTCGACTGGGCCAGGGTCGTCACGCACATGCTCACGATCAAGGGGATTTACGGCCGCGAGATGTACGAGACCTGGGTGGCCATGAGCGCCATGCTGCAGTCGAGCGAATGGCTTCGCGACGCACTCTCCTCCGTCATCACCGACCGCTTCCCCGCCGCACGCTGGCAGGAGGGCTTCGACGCCGCCCGCGCGGGCACCGGCGGCAAGGTCGTGCTCGACTGGAGCGCCCTCTAAGCCCACACGAACCGGCCTCCCGGCCGACTGCCCCTGGTGGCTCCCTCGCGGGCCCCCGCTACCCCATCACCCCAAGGAGATCCATGTACGGCACCATGAAGGCCCAGCTGCAGGGCTCGCTCGACGAGATCCGCGCCGCCGGCCTGTTCAAGAACGAGCGCAGGCTCGCCTCTGCGCAGTCCTCGCACATCCGCACCGGCGGCGAAGAGGTGCTCAACTTCTGCGCCAACAACTACCTCGGCCTGGCCAACCACCCCGACATCGTCGACGCGGCGCAGACCGCCATGGACGACTGGGGCTTCGGCCTGGCCAGCGTGCGCTTCATCTGCGGCACGCAGGAGCTGCACATCGCGCTCGAGGCCCGGGTCTCCGAGTTCCTCGGCACCGAGGACACGATCCTGTTCTCCTCCTGCTTCGACGCGAACGGCGGCGTGTTCGAGACGCTGTTCACGGCCGAAGACGCGATCATCTCCGACGAGCTGAACCACGCCTCCATCATCGACGGCATCCGGCTCTGCAAGGCCTCCCGCTACCGGTACAAGAACCGCGACATGGCCGACCTCGAGGCGCAGCTGATCGCGGCGAAGGATGCCCGGCAGCGTCTCATCGTCACCGACGGCGTCTTCTCCATGGACGGCTATCTCGCGCCGCTGCAGGAGATCTGCGACCTGGCCGACAAGTACGGCGCGCTGGTGATGGTCGACGACTCCCACGCCGTCGGTTTCATCGGCGAGCACGGGCGGGGAACGCCGGAGCTGGCCGGCGTCGAGCGCCGCGTGGACTTCACCACGGGCACCTTCGGGAAGGCCCTCGGCGGGGCATCCGGCGGCTACGTCAGCGGTCACCAGGAGATCATCGACCTGCTCCGCCAGCGCGCCCGCCCTTACCTGTTCTCCAACACCGTGGCCCCGGCGGTCGTGGCCGGCACCCTCAAGGCCCTCGACCTCGTCGACGCCGGCGGGGAGCTGCGCGCGCGCCTGGGCGAGAACGCGGCCCTGTTCCGCCGCCGGATGAGCGAAGAGGGCTTCGACCTGCTCGAGGGCGAACATCCGATCATCCCGGTGATGTTCGGGGACGCCGCCCTCGCCGCCCGCGTTGCCGACCGGATGCTCGCCGAGGGCGTCTACGTGACCGCGTTCAGCTACCCGGTGGTGCCGCACGGCAAGGCTCGCATCCGCGTGCAGCTCTCGGCGGCCCACACGCCCGACGACGTCGAGGCCTGCGTCCGCGCCTTCGTCGCCTCCCGCGAAACCGCCTAAAGCCCCCTGCATCCTCGCCGAACTGTGAGTTTGGCACCTTCCCGGGCCCCACGAAGGTGCCAAACTCACAGTTCGGCGGAGGGGGTGGCGGCGGCGGGGGTGGCGGCGGGGGTGGCGGCGGTCGAGGGACACGGTAGACAGAAAAAAGCCCTCCCGCTGGTGGCGAGAGGGCTTCGTTGTGGTGACCCCAGCGGGATTCGAACCCGCGTTACCGCCGTGAGAGGGCGATGTCCTAGGCCGCTAAACGATGGGGCCGTTTTTGCAACTTACCGAGTATGCCACACGGGAAGGGGCACCTCCAAACCGAGCGCCTAGGCGCAGATCAATAAGGCTCCAGGCTTCACGTCGACCTGCACCGGCAGGGGGCCGACCCATTCCCCGTCGGCATAGGCGATCACCCCAGGGCCCTCGATCCGCACGCTCCGGCAGCGCGTCAGTTCCACCTGCGGCAGGTGCGTATGCGTTCCGGAGAATACCTTCGGGAACACGCGCAGCAGGCCAAGCCGAGACAGCGGCTTAACGATGAACAGGTCGAGCAGTCCGTCGTCGATGACGGCGTCGGGGGCGATCAGCATGCCCCCGCCCATGGACGTGTTGTTGGCGACGGAGATGAGCATCGCACTGAGGTTGCGCGGCACGCCGTCGACCGTGACCCGGTATGGGATCGGCCGGAACGTCGCGAGTTCCCGGAGCATGGCGAGCGTGTACCGGCTCTTCCCCCTGGGCCGGCGCATCCGGTTGGCTCGCTCGTTGACGTTGGCGTCGAAGCCCGCGGACAGCACACCGACGTACCAGGTGGTGAGGTCGCCGTGCCGCACCAGGACCGCGTCGATCGCGCGGGGCGGCCGGGTGATCGCCGCCAGCAGGTGACGGATGGCCGCTTCGGTGTCTTCGAGGGGAAGCCCCAGCCCCCTGGCGAAGTCGTTGCCGGTTCCGCACGGAACGATCGCGAGGGGCAGGGACGTGCCGGCGAGCTCGTTCACGCCGAGGCTCACCATCCCGTCTCCACCGACGACGACGAGGAGGTCGACGCCGCCGGCAATGGTGGCCTGGACCTCGCGTCGAAGCAGGTCGATGTCGACCTCGGTCAACTCGGTCACGTCATGGCCCAGCTCGCGCAGCGCCGCCACGACCTTCGGACCGACGTCGCGCCGGCGCCCGAAGGACGCAAACGCGTTGATGGCTACGGCAATCCGCAGAACGGGGTGTGGCATATCTCGAGTGTGGCGGTTCCCGCGCTCCGCGCCGACGCACCGCTGGAGCGTGTTGCGCCGGTGTCGGATTGGGTATTAGCTCAGGGGATGAAACTGACCAAGCTGGAACACGCCGCGCTCACCCTCGAGGTCTCCGGAAAAAGGCTCTTCATCGATCCGGGCTCCTTCACGACGGCCCTGACCGACACGGCGAATGCGGCCGGTGTCGTGATCACCCATGAGCACGCCGACCACTGGACCCCGGAGCAGCTGGACCGCATCCTCGCGATGAACCCCGACGTCCCCATCTACGGCCCGGCGGGCGTCGCGGCCGCAGCGACCGGCTACCACGTCACGGTCGTCGGCGACGGGGACACGGCGGAGGCCGGCCCGTTCACGCTGCGTTTCTTCGGGGCGCAGCACGCGGTCATCCACGAATCCATCCCGGTCGTCGACAACGTCGGCGTGCTCGTCAATGACGAGTTCTACTACGCGGGAGACGCCTTCACCATTCCGGAGGGCGTGCAGGTCGGCACCCTCGCCGTGCCGGCCGGCGCGCCCTGGATGAAGATCTCCGAAGCGATGGACTACGTGCTCGCCCTCAAGCCCCGGCGGAGCTTCACGACCCACGAGATGGTGCTCTCCCGGGCCGGCAAGGACCTCTCGAACGCCCGGATCAAAGGCGTCACCGAACACGGCGGCGGGGAGTTCTTCCCGCTCGAGCCGAACGAGTCGCTCGAGCTCTAGCCGGTCTGTGGCTAACTCCTGAGATTCCGTCGTGTCGGCCACCGCGACCGCGTGATTCCGCGGGCTCGCCCCAGCCAGCTCCCGATTCTCCTGAGTTTGCCACAGGGCGCCCGCCGTGCCTTCGAGCCCGCCGGGATCGGCGCCGGCATCCGTCATCGCCGCCTCCGTCTGTGGCTAACTCAGGAGATTCCGTCGTGTCGCCGACCGCGGTCGCGGGATTCCGCGGCCCCGCCCCGGCAATCTCCCGATTCTCCTGAGTTAGCAACAGGGTGCAGCCCTGTCACGCGGCCGGAAAAGGGCGCGCAAGCCGGTCCGAGCCAACTGCAGGACGGCGCGGGCGTCTACTCGCGCAGACCGAACCGGGCGTGGATGGGGTGCATCCAGCGCGGCGCCCACCACAGGTTCCGCTCCAGCGAGGTCATCACCGCCGGCACGAGCAGGGTGCGCACGAGGGTGGCATCCAGCAGCACGGCCACGGCCAGGGCCACGCCGATCTCCTTCATCTGCATCAGCTCCCCGGTGGCGAATCCCGCGAACACAAGCACGATGATCAGACCGGCCGAGGTGATGATCCGGCCCGAGCTCTGCAGCCCGGTCTCGATCGCCAGCCGCGTGCTCTCCCCTTGCTCGTAGTGCTCCTTGATCCGGGAGAGCAGGAACATCTCGTAGTCCATGGCCAGGCCGAAGCCGAAGGTCAGCACGAGTGTCAGCACGAGGGCATCGACGCCGGCGACATCGTCGGCGTTGAAGCCCAGCACACCGGCGAGGTTGCCCTCCTGGAAGCCCCAGACGAGCACGCCGACGGCCGCCCCGAGGGAGATGACGCTGATCCCCAGCGCCGTGAGCGGGATGATCACGGACCCCGTCATCAGGAAGAGCAGGGCGAAGGTGGCGACGAAGACGATGAGGGCGGCCCACGGCGCCCCGCGCACCAGGGAATCGGTGTAGTCCACGGAGGCGGCATCCGAGCCGCCCACCCAGTTCTCGAAGTCGGGACGGTCCGCCCGGACTTCGCGCGCGATATCGGAGCCCTGGTGTCTCTCGACCTCCACCCGGGACACCTGGTACCCGTTCAGCTCGACCGGAGCGGAGACATCCGTGACGCTCGGGATGGCCCGGACCTCTTCGGCCCAGGCCGCGGCGCCGGCCTCGTCGGTGTCGGACACCAGCTCCACCTGCGCCGGGGTCGCGAGCGGGAAGTGGTCCTCCAGCGCCGTCAGGAATTCGTACTGCGACGATGACGCCGGAATGACGTCATCCGAGGTGCTCGCCACGTTCAGGGCCAGCGCGGGGCTGCCGAGCAGCAGCAGGCCCACGATCCCGGCCAGCGCGACCAGCGCGGGCTTGCGCTGGATGCCGCGGGTGAGCTTCGAGAAGAAGCCCTCGCGCGGCGCGACATCGCCGAACCGGCTGAGCAGCCCGCCGAGGCCGGGGATGCGCGTCATCAGGCCGGGCTTCAGCAGCCGCTCGCCGAAGTACCCGAGCAGGGCCGGCACCAGCACAAGGCCGGTGAGGATCGCGATCAGCACCACGGACACGGCGCCGACGGCGATCGCCCGGATGATATTCGGCTCGAACACGAGCAGCCCCGCGGTGGCGATCGCGAAGGTCAGGCCCGAGTAGAGCACCGTGCGCCCGGCGGTGTTCACGGTCGCGCCGACGGCCTGCAGCATCAGTTCGTGGCGATCGAGTTTGGCCAGGTCCGGGGCCGTGCGGGCCCTGTCGACCAGCGCCCGGAACTCCTCGCGGAATCGGCTGACGATCAGCAGGCCGTAGTCGATGGAGAGACCGAGGCCGATCACGGTGATCACGTTCATCACCGTGATGTCGATCTCCATCAGGTACGTGAACGCGTAGAGCGACCCCAGGGCGCCGAGGATCGAGGCGATGGCCCCGATCAGCGGGATGCCCGCCGCCAGGAAGCCGCCAAAGATGATCAGCATGACGAGCAGCGCGACCGGCAGCGCGATCAGTTCGCCCTTCTGCAGGTCTGCCTCCGCCACCGCGACCAGGGATTCAACGATGAGCGGACTTCCGCCCACCTCGACGGTGGCGTCGGTGTCCTGGGCGCGGATCTCGTCGGCCGCCGCGTCCAGGCGGTCCTCCACCTCGCGCAACAGGCTGTCACTGAGCGCCCCGTCGGTCGTCTCCATCGACGCGGTCAGCAGGAGCCCCGTGCCGTCGTCGGCGAGCAGGGGGGCGGCGGCCGGATTCGGCGAACCGCCCGGCAGCGCGGGGATCGCCAGCGGGTTGACCACCTCGGTGACGCCGTCGATGGCCGCCAGGTCCGAGGCGGTGTCCGCCAGGGTCGCCTGCAGCTCGGCGGACGCCGTGTCGACGTTGTAGACCAGCAGCTGGAGTGCCTCCGTGTCGGCGCCCTCGGCGTTCTCGGTGAGCCGCGCGGCCTCGGCGGCTTCGCCGTCCACCGACGGGCCGGAGCTGCCCAGCCGATCGAACAGGCTCTCGCCGGTGACCCCGCCCAGTGCCGTCAGGGCGCACGCCGTGAGCACCACCGCCCACGCAATCAGGGTGATGAGCCGGTGGCGTGCAACGGCGATTCCCAGGCTGCGCAGCATTCTTTCGCTCCTTCGTTCGTCGCGCGGTGGCGCTGGCCAGAATACGCCCGCGAGCACAGGCGCCGACGAGCGAGACGTCCGGACGGTTCCCGGGCTCCGTTACCGCCGAATCTGCTCCTTCGCGGCAGTCGGGCGGGCCCGGTGCCGCCTGGCGCGACGGTGCCGGTTGACCTGGTGCACCGCCTCGACCAGGAGCGCCCCCACCGCCGCCGCGAGAACCGCCACGGTGAGAAGCGGTGCGGGGGGCACGGACAGCGCCAGGAAGTCGCCCAGGGGCGGCAGGAACACGAGCACCAGCCCGAGGTGCATGGCGACCAGCAGCAGGATCCGGAATCCCCCGAGCGGCCGGATGAGAACGTTCAACACCCACAGCCCCACGAGGGTCAGCGCGATCACCGAAGCCGACTGCGTCTCTTCGGCGCTGTACCCGCCCTGAACGCGGCTGTAGACCACGACCGCGATCACGACCAGGCTCACCGACAGCCCGAACGGCACGCACGCGGCGGCGGCACGCCGCAGGAACCCCGGCAGGTACCGACGCTTGTTCGGCTTCAGCGCGAGGAAGAGTGCCGGGATGCCGATGGTCAGCCCGTCGACGACGGCCATTTGCCTGGGCAGGAACGGGAAGGGCCACAGCAGCAGACCGAAGACGAGCGCCAGGACGATCGCGTATACCGTCTTGGTGAGGAACACCTTCGACAGGAGTTCGATGTTGGCAATGACCTGACGGCCTTCGGTCAGCACCCGCGGCAGGCGGGAGAACGCCCCGTCGAGCAGGACCAGGTTGGAGACCGCCCGCGCGCTCGCGGCACCGCTGCCCATGGCGATGCCGATGTCGGCCGTCTTGAGCGCCAGCACGTCGTTGACGCCGTCCCCGGTCATCGCGACGACGTGTCCGGCGCTCTGCAGGGCGAGCACCATGTCCTTCTTGTGTCGGGGCGTCACCCGGCCGAAAGCGTCGTGGGCCGCCAGCACCCCCGCGAGCAGGGCGGGGTCGGCCGGCAGGTCGCGGGCATCGAAGGCGTTCCCGGTGAGGCCGACCGACCGGGCGACCGCGGCGACCGTGCGCGGGTTGTCGCCGGAGAAGATGCGCAGCCCCACGCCCTGCTCCCGGAAGTACTCGAGCGTTTGGGCGGCATCCGGTCGGATCTTCTCCCGGAACGCGATGATCGCAACGTGCCGGACTCCGGCGGGCAGCACCTCGGCCGTGGCTTCCTCCAGGGTCAGGGGACGAGGGCTGTGCGCGAGCAACAGCGTGCGGAGCCCTGCGGAGGCGAGTTCGGCAGAGAGCCCGGCCGATTCGGCATCCGGATCGGCTGTCAGTATGTCCGGGGCCCCGAGCACCCAGCTTCCCGCCAGGTCTCCGTCGGTGAAACTGGCCGCGCTCCATTTTCTGAGCGACGAGAACCCGATGGTCTGCGCGGGCGTCGTTCCCGGCTCCGCCGCGAAGCGGGTGCCGAGCGCCCTGGCTGTGACGTTTGCGTTCGGGTCCGAGGCGAACCAGCCCAGCGCCCTGTCCCAGCCGGCCGGGGGTTCCGCGCCGAGGGGCACGACCCGGTCGAGGACCAGGCCGCCCTCGCTCAGGGTGCCCGTCTTGTCGAAGCAGAGGATGTCGACGCGGGCCAGGCCCTCCACCGCGGCCAGCTCCTGCACCAGCACCTCGCGCCTGGCCAGCTTCACCGCGGACACGGCGAAGGCGACGCTCGTCATGAACACGAGCCCCTGGGGCACCATGCTGACGATGCTGGCCACAGACCCGAGGAGCGCCTCCCGCCACGCGCCGCTGCCGAGTGCTTCGTCCCAGCCGCCCGCCGCCTGCATCTGCCCGTTCACGACGACCGCGCTGACCGGGATGAGCGCCCAGCTGATCGTTCTCACCACGCCGTTGATCACGGTGCGCAGCTCGGAGTTCACCAGGGTGAACCGCCGGGCCTCGGCGGTGATGCTGTTCGCGTAGGAGTCCGTCCCGACCCGCACCACCCGTGCGGCGCCGTGCCCGCCGACCACGAACGATCCGGACAACACCTCGCGGCCGGCTTCGACCATGACCGGATCCGCCTCGCCGGTCAGCAGCGACTCGTCTATTTCGAGAGCCTGCCCGCGCAGGATGACAGCGTCGGCCGGCAGCTGGTCGCCGGGCCGGAGCACGAGGGTGTCGTCGAGCACGACGTCGCCCCGGGCTGCCTCGACTTCGACGCCGTCCCGGAGCACCCGGGTCCGCGGGCTGTTCAGCAGCGCGAGCCGATCGAGGGTTCGTTTGGCCTTGTACTCCTGGGTGACCCCGATGAGCACGTTCGCAATCACGAAGAAACCGAAGAGGGCATCCTGCCAGTAGCCGAGGACGACAAGCAGCAGGAAGCTTCCCCCCACCACGGCGTTGAACAGGGTCAGCAGGTTGGCCTGGAGGATGCGCGCAAGGCTGCGGCTGGCATCCATCGGCATGAGATTCGTGAGGCCCGCTGCCGTGCGCAGGGTGACCTCTGCCTCGCTGAGGCCCGCCAGTGCAAGCCGCTGCGGGTCAACGGGAGGCAGTTCGGCCCGGGCCGCAGCCGGTTCGTCCACGGTTGCGGCCTGCGCGGTGCGCCTTTGCCGTGAACCCGTGGACCGCATGGCGCCGAGTGTAATACGGCGCGCGGAATACGCCCGGATGGGCAGAGAGCAAGCCCCGGCACGCGCGTCGTGCGCGACGCGCCGGGGCTTGGGCGACCGTGCCGGGCGGATGTCACCCGGTGCGAAATCAGGCGGCGACGAGCGTGCGCCAGTCGGCCAGTTCCAGGTTGTGGGCTTCGGCAACCGACCGGTTGGTCACTCGGCCGGCGGCGACGTTCAGGCCCAGGGCGAGAGCGTCGTCCCGCTCGAGCGCGACCTTCACGCCGAGGCCGGCCAGCGCCAGCGCGTAGCGGAGGGTGACGTTCGTCAGCGCGTACGTCGACGTGTTCGGCACGGCGCCGGGCATGTTGGCGACGCAGTAGAAGATCGAGTTGTGCACCGTGTAGGTGGGGTTTTCGTGCGTCGTCGCGCGGGTGTCGGCGAAGCAGCCACCCTGGTCGACGGCGATGTCGACCAGCACGGAGCCGGCCTTCATACGCGAAACGAGGTCGTTCGTGACCAGCTTCGGGGCCTTCGCACCGGGGATGAGCACGGAACCGATCACCAGGTCGGCATCCGTCACGGCCAGGTCGATCTCATAGGAGTTGGACGCGACGGTCTTGAGCCGGCCCGCGTACTGCGCGTCGAGCTGGCGAAGGCGGTCGATGTTGATGTCGAGGATGGTGACATCCGCGCCGAGGCCGAGGGCCATGGCGGCGGAGTTGGTGCCGGCAACGCCCGCGCCGAGCACGACGACCTTGGCCGGGCGCACTCCGGGGACGCCGCCGAGCAGCACGCCCTTGCCTCCGGCCGGGGCCATCAGCGACTGGGCGCCGACCTGAACGGCCAGTCGACCGGCGACCTCGCTCATCGGGGCGAGCAGCGGCAGCGCGCGGTTGGCGGTCTGCACCGTCTCGTAGGCGATGGCGGTGACGCCGGCTTCGATCAGGGCCTGGGTGAGCTCCGGCTCGGCGGCCAGGTGGAGGTACGTGAAGAGGATGAGGCCCTGGCGGAAGCGGGGGTACTCGGAGGCAACCGGCTCCTTGACCTTCATGACCATGTCGGCCCGGGCCCACAGCTCGTCGGCGGAGTCAACCAGCTCGGCGCCGGCAACGAGGTATTCCTCGTCGGAGATGTGCGAGCCGATTCCGGCGCCCGTCTCGATCAGCACGGTGTGGCCGTTGGCCAGGAACTCGTGCACTCCGGAGGCGGTGATCGCCACGCGGAACTCGTTGTTTTTGATTTCCTTGGGAACACCAATGATCATGGCCGACTCCGTTGCTCGGTGAAATTGTTGAGGTGGGGGCCGCGAGCCACACCGTGACGGCGTGGAGCAACTGAGGATCAAGCGTAGGAGCAGGATTCATCGCCCTTCCTGGTGCAGAAGGGGCCCATCTGCCCCCGCGCCGGCGAAATCCGCGAAGACCCGCGCAAGCCGCCCCGGAGCCACTCGACAAATGTCGAGCCGTCGGGCGCCAATCGTCGCCTCGTGTCCGCTGCGAGGCCCGCCCGGGCCGTAGCATTAGCCCATGAACAGCGCGGATATCGAGGAGCTGGTCGAGTCCCTCGCCACCAGCCTGGACCGCGCTTTGTCGCTCGAAGACGTGGGCGGTGTGCTCCTCGCCTACAGCCGCGACCAGCCGCTCGCCGACCGGGTGCGGGTGAACTTCCTGCTGAGCAAGAAGGTGCCGGAAGACGTCAGCGCCTGGCAGCTCCAGCACGGCATCGCCACCGCCGTTCAGCCCGTCGTCGTTCCCCCGAATGAGGCCCTGGGCATGCTCGGCCGGGTGTGCGTGCCGTTGATGGTGCGCGGCTTCCGCGTCGGATACCTGTGGGCACTGCAGGGCTCCAGCGACGAGTCCCCGGCCGAAATCCTCGACGCGCTGCCGGCCGTGCGTGCGCAACTGGACCATCTGGCCGACCTGCTGCTCGACACCAACACGGCCGAATCCGAACACCGGAGGCAGCGCGAGGCCCAGTTCCTGGCCGCATGCGCCGGGGATCCCGCCGCGGTCGAGGTCATCGCCGGCTGGCCTCAGGTTCACGCCACCGGGCCGTGGCATCTCGCCGTCCTGATGGAGCAGCCGGATGACGCGGCGGCGGCCCGCGAGGCGGCGGCGGACCCGGCCGCCGGGCTGTTGCTGCAGAGAATCTCCGCCCTGCAGGCGACGGTCGGGATCGACGCGGCCCGGTTCAGCGCCGGCACCGAGACCCACGCGGTCGTGCTGCTCCGGGACCTGCCGGGCAAGCTGGTCCACGCCGACATCCTCGGACGGTACGGCGCGGAGGCGACCCGGCGCGGAGGCAAGCCGCGGCGCCCCGACCTGATGGGCGTCAGCGAGGTGTTCCACGACCTGCGCAGGCTCCCCGAGGCATATGCCCAGGCCCGACGGGCGGTGCAGGCCGCAGCGGTCGACGGCTGGCTGGGGTCGATCGCCGACTACCGCCGGATCGGCGTGTACCAGTTCCTGGCCGCGAGCAGCCGCAACCTCTCCCCCAGGGAATCCGTCTACTTCGCCGAGCTGCAGGATTTCGACGTCAACCGGGAGCTCCTGCCGATGCTGGAGTTGCTCTATGACACGGGCGGCTCCGTGCAGGATGTGGCCACCGAGCTGCACCTGCACCGCAGCAGCATCTACAACCGGTTGGCGAAGATCCGCTCGCTGATCGGGGCGGATCCGCTGGCCGGCCAGGTACGCCTGGAGCTGCACCTGGCGATGAAGGCCCATCGCTGGTCCCGCCGCCCCCGCATCTAGCGCCGAACTGTGAGTTTGGCACCTTCGTGGGCGCCGGGAAGGTGCCAAACTCACAGTTCGGCGAGGGGTGACCGGTGATCGAGCAGCTGGTGATCGACCACCGGTTGGGATGCGTTAGCGAACGAGCGCGGCCTTCTCGGCGCGGGCTTCCGCCTTCCACTCCTCGATCCGGGCCTGCTGCAGCGGCGCCTTGCGGTTGACGTACCAGGCGGCGCCGAGACCCAGGAACCACAGCGGGGCGACGATGAGCGCGAGGCGGGTGTCTTCCGCCCGGCCGAGGGCCCAGAGCATGAAGCCGAAGAAGCCGAGCACGACGCACGGCATGACTCGGGCGCCGGGCATCTTGTACTTCGATGCGGCGTGCAGCTGCGGACGGCGGCGGCGGAACGCGATGTAGCTGACCATGATGATCGACCAGACGAACATCGTCAGCACGGACGCGACCGATGTGACAAGCGTGAAGGCACCCATGAACGAGTCACCCGTGTACAGCAGCACCAGTCCGGCCAACAGGAAGATGCACGAGAACAACAGGGCGTTCCGGGGCACCATGTGGCGGCTCAGCTTGCCGAAGGACTTCGGTGCGTTGCCGTCCTGGGCGAGGCCGTAGACCATGCGCGAGGTCGAGTAGATGCCGGAGTTGGCGCTCGATGCGGCTGATGTCAGCACCACCAGGTTGATCACGATCGCCGCGATGCCGAGGCCGGCCAGGGTGAACATGCCGATGAACGGGCTGCTGCCGGGGTCGATCGTGCGCCACGGGTTGACGGCCATGATGATGACGAGCGCGCCGACGTAGAAGAGCAGCAGTCGCACCGGGATGGTGTTGATGGCGCGCGGCAGGTTCTCTTCCGGGTCCTTCGTCTCCGCGGCTGCCGTGCCGACGAGCTCGATGCCGGCGAAGGCGAAGATGGCGATTTGGAAGCCGAGCACGAAGCCGGCGACGCCGTGCGGGAACATCCCGCCGTCGTTCCAGATGTTCTCGAGGCTCGCAACGGCACCGGAGGGCGACGTGAAATGGGTGGCGATCATCACGATGCCGGTGACGATGAGGGCCAGGATGGCGACGACCTTGACCAGGGCGAACCAGAACTCGGTCTCGCCGAAGGCCTTCACGCTCGGCAGGTTGAGAAGGATCAGCACGACCGGCGTGAGCAGGGCCGGGATCCACAGGGGCGTTCCGGGTGCGAGCACGTTGACGTAGCCGGAAATGGCCACGATGTCCGCGACTCCGGTGACAACCCAGAATGCCCAGTAGGACCATCCGGTGAAGAAGCTCGCCCACGGGCCGAGCAGGTCGCCGGCGAAGTCGCTGAACGACTTGTAGTTGAGGTTCGAGAGCAGGATCTCGCCCATGGCCCGCATCACGAAGAAGAGCATGAAGCCGATGATCATGTAGACGAAGATCACGGACGGCCCGGCGAGGGAGATGGTCTTGCCTGCGCCCATGAAGAGGCCGGTTCCGATGGTGCCGCCGATGGCGAGCATCTGGATGTGGCGGCGGCTGAGCGAGCGGGCCAGGTGAGGTTCTTCGCTGTGGCGGTTCTGTGCTGCGGGCGCGGTGCTTGTGGCTCCGGATGCCGCGGTCGTGCGTTCGGACATGTGGCTTCTTCCTCATCGCGAGTTGAACGAAGCCGCAGTCAGACGACGACCATGTCAACCGCGTTGGAGCCCCCACGAGCGTGAGGGCCGTTACAACGGTGGTTCTGAAGTAACGACACTAGGTCAGCGTTTTCCCGGCCCTGAGCCGGCACGTGCCCCTTTGAGCATCCGCCGGCTCTGTAGGTGCCCGTTATCTGCCCGTTATACGGACTGCGGCGCTCGCGCGGCCAGCTCTTCCTCGACAGGTGTCGCGACTTCGCACGTCATCTGTCGTCGGATGTCCCCGGCCCGGTCCTTCATTCACGACGGGGTGGGACGATTCAGCGGGGCGCGAACGCGGCGTGGAAGATCGTCCGCGCTCGCCGGGCGACCTCTCGCCGGTCCCCCGCTTGCCTGCGCGCGAGAACGTCGGCCAGCATCGAGACCGCGAGCAGCACGTCACCCGCATCCACGAGAGGGCTGATACGGTCGGCTTCTCGCTCACGGGCGACCATCCGGTCGGCGATGTCGCGGACGCGATCTTCGAGGTGCGCGACCCTGGGATCGTGCGGGTGGGCGGTGATCATGTCGATGAACGCGGTTGACACGAGGGCCTGCTCGATCACGAGATCGAGCAGGTCGTCGAGAGTGCTGTCCGGCCGGTCGACGAACGCCTCGAGCTCGAGGATGTTCTCGTCGAAAACCGCCACGGCGAGCGCGGTGCGGTCAGGGAAGTGCCGGTAGAGGCTGCCCTGCCCAACCTCGGCCCGGCGCGCCACCGCGCTGAGCGGCGCGGCGAAACCCTCAGTTGCGAAGACCTCGCGCGCGGCGGCGATCAGCGCACGACGATTGCCGGGCCCCGCACTCGGCCCACGATTCTCTTTCCTGCTCACCGTCACGGGTGTAGCGTACTACCGGACAGCGTTGTCCGGTCTTTCACCGAGTAGAAGGAATGCCTCGAATGACATCAGCTCCAGCCCCGCTCACCGGCGACTCCTCCGTCGGCGCCTGGCTCGACCACCCGGTCGGCGGCCCGATCCTGCGCGATCTGCTCGCCCAGGGCGGCCAGAACGCTGACGTGCTCAGGCCGGTGCGCAAGCTCGCCCTCAAGCGCCTGGTGAAGCTGAGCAAAGGCAGGTTCCCTGCCGACCTGATCGACGAGCTCGTGCGCCGCGTCGCAGCGGGCGACGTCCCCGCCTCGGCCGGGTCCTCCGCCGCCGTCGCAGCCCCCGACGCCGTCCCCGACGCAGCCCCCGAAGCCGTCCCGACGATCGAGAGCCCCGAGTGGGTCGAGCGCATCGACAACGGCCGGTTCTCCGGCAAGACCGTCATCGTGACCGGCGCCGGCTCCGGCATCGGCCGGGCGACGGCGTCCCGCGTGGCCCGCGAGGGCGGCCGCGTCATCGCCGTGGACATCTCCCAGGAGCGCCTCGACGAGTTCGTAGCGGAACTGCCCGCCGCCGACATCGTCCCGGTGCAGGGGGACATCACGGATGACGCCGCGGTCGCACGGATCGTCGCCGCCGCCGGAGACACGATCGACGGCCTCGCCAACGTCGCCGGCATCATGGATGACATGACCCCGGTCGCCGAGATGTCCGACGCGGTCTGGAAGCGCGTCTTCTCGGTCAACGTCGACGGCACGATGAAGCTCATGCGCGCCGTGATTCCCGCGATGCTCGCCCGGGCGACCGGCTCGATCGTGAACGTCGCCTCCGAGGCCGCGTTGCGCGGCTCCGCGGCCGGCGCCGCCTACACGGCGTCGAAGCACGCCGTCGTGGGCCTGACCAAGAGCAGCGCGTTCATGTACGGCCCCAGCGGCCTCCGCATCAATGCGGTCGCCCCGGACCGGTTATCACGAACATCGAGGCCCACTTCGGCTCGCCCCTGGGCGGGCGGCGCGTGCGCGACGGCATGGCCGTGATGCCTGACGCCGTCGAGGCCGACGCCCTCGCGGCATCCATCACATTTCTGCTCAGCGACGACGGCGTGAACATCAACGGTGTGACGCTCGCGAGCGACGGCGGCTGGTCGGCTGCGTAGGAAGGCGGACCGCGGATGCACGCGGGCGTGCGGCATGAACTGCGAGCTACGGCCCTGTCCCCGTGATGGCCCTGTCCCTAGGATGAGGGCATGGCGATGCCGGTCCTGGCGACCAAGCTCTTCATCCCGCGACTGCGGTCCCGCGCGGTTCCTCGGCCGCGCCTCGTCGAGCGTTTGCGCGAGGGGCTCCAGTCCGGCCGAAAGCTGACGCTCATCTCGGCCCCGGCCGGTTTCGGCAAGACCACGCTGCTCAGCGAGTGGATGGCAGATGCCCAGCGCCGGGACCCCGAGGTGCGGGTCGGCTGGCTGTCGCTCGACGAGAGCGACAACGACCCGTCCCGCTTCCTCACCTACCTGGTCGGCGCCCTGCAGCGGGCCGATCCCGGTATCGGCTCCGAAGCGTTGCCCCTGCCGCTGCCCTCGTTCGAACCGGCGCTGACGGCCCTGATCAACGACGTCGCCCGGAGTCCGCAGGAGATCATCCTGGTGCTCGACGACTTCCAGCTGATCGAGGAAGAGACGATCCGCGATGCCCTCGTCTTCCTGCTTGATCACCTGCCGTCGAACCTGCACCTGGCCATCGCGAGCCGTAGCGATCCGCTTCTCCCCGTGGCGCGGCTGCGCGCCGGCGGTGAGCTCACCGAGTTGCGTGCGGCCGACCTGCGTTTCACGCCCGACGAGGCCGCCGCCTTCCTGAACCGCATGGTGGACCTGGAGCTCTCGGCCGACGACGTCGCCGCGCTCGAGGCCCGCACCGAGGGCTGGATCGCCGGCCTCCAGCTGGCCGCCCTGTCGATGCGGGAACCGGATGTGTCCGGCTTCATCCAGGGGTTCACCGGAAGCAACCGCTTCGTGTCGACTATCTCGCCGAAGAGGTTCTGCAGCGTCAGCCCGATCATGTCCGCGAATTCCTGCTTCGCACCGCAATACTGGACCGGCTCAGTGGCCCCCTCTGCGATGCCGTTACCGGGCAGAAGGGAAGCAGCGAGGTGCTGGAGTCGCTCGAGCGGGACAACCTCTTCGTCGTTTCGCTGGACGACCGCCGCCACTGGTACCGCTATCACCACCTCTTTGCGGATGTTCTCCGGGCGCGGTTGCTGAGGGACCGACCCGATCGCGTAGCGCACCTCCACAGTCTCGCCAGCGAGTGGCACGAGCGGAACAACCTGCCGGAGGACGCCGTCACGCATGCGCTGGCGGCAGGGGATTTCGGGCGGGCGGCGAGAGTGATCGAGGGTGCCATTCCCGCGATTCGCAAGAGCCGGCAGGATGCCACTCTGCTGCGCTGGTTGACGCTGCTGCCGAAGGACGTCATCGACCGCAGGCCCGTGCTGGGCGTCTACCGCGCGTGGTCCTCGCTCGCCTCCGGTGACGTGGAGGCCGTCGAACCCCGACTGCGAGTGGCCGAGAAGGCGCTGGCTGCCACGACCGATGACGGCACCCCCGCGCACGACTCAGCCGCCGGTGACGAACTCCGGATGCTCCCCGTGACGATCGCCGTGTATCGGTCAGCCGTGGCGCAGGCGCGGGGGGATGTGGCCGGAACACGGGAACAGGCTCAGCGAGCCCTGGACCTCACGGAACCCGACGATCATCTCGGGCGCGGCGCGGCAGCCGGCTTTTTCGGGCTCGCGGCCTGGGCCACCGGTGACCTCGAGGCCGGCGTGCGGGCCTTCGGGGAGGCCAGAACCAGTCTGCGCCTGGCCGGCAACCTGGCCGACGTGCTCGGGACCACGCTCGTGTTGGCCGACATGCTCGTTCCGCTGGGGCGGCTGCGGGAAGCGCAACGGTCATTCGAGCAGGCGCTGCAGCTGGCGGCCGAGCAGGGCGAGCCGCCCCCGCAGTCAACGGCCGACCTGCACGTCGGGATCAGTGAACTGCTCCGGGAGCAGGGCGAGCTGCCCGCCGCGGTGGAACACCTGGCGGCGAGTGAGGCGCTGGGCGAACATGCCTCGTCGCACGAGAATCGGCATCGATGGTTCGTTGCGATGGCTCGAATCCGGCAGGCCGAGGGAGACTTCGACGCAGCCCTTGGCCTGCTCAGCACGGCGGAGCGCCTGTACTGCGGGGATTCTTCCCGGAGGTGCGCCCGATCGCCGCGATGAAGGCTCGGATGTGGATTGAACAGGGCAGGCTCGCCGATGCCCTCGCCTGGGTCGACGGGCAGGGCCTGTCCACCGCGGATGACCTGACCTACCTGCGCGAGTTCGGACACATCACCCTGGTGAGACTGCTGATAGCCCAGCACTGGTCCGATCCGCAGAAGGGATCCATCCACGAGGCACTGGGACTGCTGAATCGACTGCTCGAGGCGGCGGAAGCCGGACACCGCGTGGGAAGCGCGAACGAGATCCTGGTCCTGCAGGCGCTGGCGCACGCGGCGCAAGGTCACACTCCCCTGGCGCTCCAATCGCTGGAGCGAGTTCTCGTCCGGGCCGAGCCGGAAGGCTATGTCCGGCTTTTCACGGATGAAGGCGCCCCCATGGCGGTGCTGCTCCAGGCGGCCGCCGCCAGGGGAATCGCCCCGAACTATGTGGGTCGACTCAGTCGGACCTTCGTCCACGGCGAGGGCGCGACGATCCAGCCCATCCCGGAAGCACTGAGTGAACGCGAACTGCACGTGCTCCGGCTGCTGGCGACCGAGCTCAGCGGCCCCCAAATCGCCCGGGAGCTCTACGTTTCGCTCAACACCCTGCGCACCCACACCAGGCACATCTTCGGCAAGCTCGAGGTGAACAGTCGCCCGGCGGCCGTGCTGCGCGCGGAAGCGCTGGGTTTGATCCAGCACCTCGTTTGATCCAGCACCTCGTTTGATCCAGCACCTCGTTTGATCCAGCACCTCGTTTGACCCAGCACCTCGTTTGACCCAGCGCCTCGTTTGACGGAGCACCCCCGCGCGCACAATCACCACATCGATCACCACACAGGGTGATGCCGCGTCACCACATGTCTCCGTAGGTTCGGGTCGTGCTCAGTCATCCGCCTGGGCAACTCAGAACATCGGAGAGCTGCCAGAGCATCACAACGTCCACCCTCACCCGAGCGGCCGCCATCGCCGCAGCCCTGTCAGGGCTGATCTACATCGTCATCCAGTTCATCCATCCCGCCGACGAGGTCGACTCCCTCACCACCCAGGCCTGGGTGAGCGTGCACAGTCTCAGCTTCGGCATGGCCGTGCTCGGCATGGTCGGCATCACGGGCATCTACCTTCGCCAGGTGCGACAGTTCGGGCTGCTCGGTCTGATCGGCTACGCGATGTTCGGTCTCTTCTTCATCCTGCAGTCGGCCTTCGTCTTCGCCGAGGCGTTCATCGCGCCGTTGATTGGCGTTGACGCTCCGCAGCTCGCCGAGGACTTCGTCGGCCTCTTCGGCCGGCACCAGGCCGTGACCGACCTCGGTCCCCTCGCCGCGCTCCCCCTGGTCGGAGCCGGTGTCTACGTGGTCGGCGCCATCCTGTTCGGTGTGGCCATCCTCCGCGCGCGGGTCCTGTCACGCGGAGCCGGCATCCTTCTCATCGCCGCCGCGGCGGTGACGCCCATTGCCGGTGCGCTGCTGCCGCACACCCTCGAACGAATGGCCGCCATCCCGATGGGCCTGGCCTTGATCTGGCTCGGGTACTCGCTCTGGTCGGATCAGCGCAGGCACGCAGCCCAGACGTCTTCCGGCGAGCAGGCCTCCCGCCTCGACCGGACGCCGGCGATCTGACGACGACGGATGTCCCTCGCGACGCGAAAGGAGGAGCGCGATGAGTGAGCGAAACCCGATGCCATGCGGGCACGGCCGACTCGATCGGTATGAGATTCGCCTCCAGGGGCAGCTCGATGAGAGCTGGAGCGACTGGTTCGAGGGCTTCACCCTGGCCAACGAGAGCGATGGAACGACCACCCTCACGGGCCCGGTCACCGATCAGGCCGCGCTGCACGGGCTGCTCCGACGTGTCGGCAACCTGGGCGTGACATTGATCTCGGTCAACGTGTTGAGGAGCAGACAACCATGACGAAAGACATCGCGACTGCCGCGCTAAACCGCGGCAATCGAACCAGGGGCCCTCGAGGGCAGTGGCTGGCGCCCGCCGGGTTGATCCTCCTCGCTCTCATCCCGGTGCTCGCCGGGGCGGCGCGACTCACTGAGCTGACCGGCGGGGCCGTCGCGACCCCGCAGAACGCCCGGTTCCTCGACTCCCCCGTGCCCGTCGTGACGCACATCGTGAGCGTGACCGTGTACAGCCTGCTCGGGGCATTCCAATTCGTGCCCGCTCTGCGTCGCCGCAGGGGCGGCTGGCATCGCCTCGCCGGACGCATCCTCATCCCCGCCGGCCTGCTCGCCGCGCTCTCCGGCATGTGGATGGCGGTCTTCTACCCGCACCCGCCCGGAGACGGCGCGATCCTTCTGGTGCTTCGGCTGGTCTTCGGGTGCGCGATGGTGGCCAGTATCGGGCTCGGGATTCGCGGGATTGTGCGCCGGGACTTCACCGGGCACAGCGCATGGATGACCCGCGCCTACGCGATCGGGGTGGGGGCCGGCACCCAGGCCCTGGTGCTCATCCCCCAATCGATCATTTTCGGCTCTTCCAACGAACTCTCCCGAGCCGTATTCATCGGTGCCGCCTGGCGGGGCCGGGCGAGGTGCTCGTCAAGGTTCACGCGAGCACGGTGAGCGCCGCTGACCACCGGGCTCGCGGGCGTACCGCCCCGAAAGGGCTGGGCCTCATGGTCGCGCTCGCGCTCGGCGTCTTCCGCCCTCGCAAACGGGTCCTGGGCATGGATGTCGCCGGCGTCGTCGAGGCCGTGGGCGCGGACGTCACGTTGTTCGCTCCCGGCGACGAGGTGATCGCGATGCTCGGCGGCACGTTCGGCGGGCACGCCGAGTACGTGTGCATTCCGCAGGGTGGCGCGATCACGGCGAAGCCACGCAACATGAGCTTCGAGGAGGCCGTGGCCCTCGTGTTTGGCAGAATCACCGCCCATGCCTTCCTCAGCCGAACCACCGTCAAACCGGGCGACACCGTGCTCGTCAACGGCGCGTCCGGCGCGGTGGGGACCGCGGCGGTGCAGCTCGCCAAGGAGCTGGGTGCGCGCGTCACGGGCGTGTGCAGCGGCGCCAACCGGGACCTGGTCACCGCGCTCGGCGCGGACCGGGTGATCGACTACACCACGGAGGACTTCCTCACCGAGGGGCAGTCCTACGACGTCTTGATGGGGGCAATGCCCCGTTCGAACGGGCGGGGGCGTGCGTCAACCCCGGCGGTGCGCTGTTGCTCGTCATCTCCGACCTGAAGGGAATCCTGCTGGCGTCTCGGCACAGCGCAAAGAGCGGAAAGCTGGTCACCGCGGGCAACGTCGCGTACACAGCCGAAGCGCTGGCCTTCCTGGTCGGGCTCGCCGAAGCGGGTCGGCTGCACTCGGTCATCGACCGAAGCTACGACCTGGCCGATATCGCCCCGGCACACCGCTTCGTCGACACGGGGCGCAAGAAGGGGAGCGTGGTCCTGCGCCTCGCGAACGGTTGAGCGGCAGGGTGGTCAGATCGGTTGCTGGTCTTCTGGCTCGCGCGCTCACTCGTCACTATTGACTGTATAGTCAGTGCATGCTGACCATTGCTTCGCGTCTCGATGTGATGAACCGGCTCGGCCGGGCGATGGCCGATCCGACCCGGGCGAGGATCCTGCTCACCCTGCTCGAACAGCCCGGCTATCCCGCCCAGCTGGCGCGCGACCTCGACCTCACACGGTCGAACGTGTCGAACCATTTGAGTTGCCTGCGCGGCTGCGGCATCCTTGCCGCTGTGCCCGAGGGTCGGCAGACACGGTACGAAATCGCCGACCGACACCTGGCCCGAGCGCTGACGTCGCTCTTCGACGTTGTGCTCGCGGTGGACGACGGCGTCGAATGCCCCGACGAAAACTGCGACCTGCCCTTCTGCTGCGGGACCGGAGCATGACCGCCACAGCGAGCGGCCCCGCCCGCGTCATCGACCCCGGCCGGAAACGGATCCTGCAACGCCGGATCCGGATCATCGTCGCCGTCACCATCACCTACAACGTGATCGAGGCGATCATCGCTCTCGCCGCCGGCACCGCGGCCTCCTCCGCCGCCCTGATCGGCTTCGGTCTCGACTCCATCGTCGAAGTGCTCTCCGCCGCCGCGATCGCCTGGCAGTTCGCCGCCCCCGACCCGGAGAAGCGCGAGAAGGTTGCGCTGCGCGTGGTGGCGTACTCGTTCTTCGGCCTGGCTGCCTACGTGATCGTCGACGCGGGCCTGTCGATCTTTGGCCTTCGCGAGCCGGAACACAGCCCGGTCGGGATCGCGCTGGCCGCCGTCAGCCTCGCCATCATGCCGGTCCTGAGCTGGTTCGAACGTCGCACCGGCCGTGAGCTGGGATCGGCGTCGGCCGTGGCGGACTCGAAACAGACCCTCATCTGCAGCTACCTGTCCGCCGCGCTCCTCGGCGGGCTCCTGCTCAACTCCGTGCTGGGGTGGGCGTGGGCGGATTCGATCGCCGCTCTCGTGATTGCCGGGTTTGCCGTCAAGGAGGGTCTGGAAGCATGGAAGGGCGACACCTGCGCCGTGCCGATCAGCGCACTCACGGGCGAGCGAACCCTCGACGCGGACACCTGCTGCTGACAAGCACCTGGTCCGCTCACCGCACCACACCGACAAGGAAAACCATGGTCACCGCAGGCAATAAAGCGAGCATCCGCAACACACCGAGGTTCCGGGCGGCTGTGTTCACGGCAGTTGCGGTGGCGTCCACACTCACCGGATGCTCTGTCCCGACTGATCGCGGGCAGGAACCTGCGGCCGAGAGCGGTGACGCCTTCGGCCACGTCCACGGGATCGGCATCAACCCGGCCACCGGCGCCGCATTCGCCGCCACCCATGCCGGGGTCTTCGAACTCCCACCCCTGGACGCCGACACGGTTCGCGCCGGCGACCTCGAGGGACCCATAGCCGGGCGAGCGCAGGACACGATGGGGTTCACAATGAGCGGAGACACGATGTTTGGGTCCGGGCATCCGGACCCGGCCGAAGAACCGGCTGTGAGCCCACCAAATCTCGGACTGATCACCAGCAGCGACAACGCCTCCACCTGGGAAACGATCTCCTTGCGCGGGCAAACCGACTTCCACGACCTTGCCGTGGCCCCGGACGGCAACACAACCCGCATCTATGGGTACGACGAGTCCGCCGGCACCGTCTCGATCAGCCGGGATGGCGGCAGCACATGGGCCGCCGGCGCCACGCTTGCCCTGCGCGATCTGAGCGTCGACCCGACGATGCCGAGCACGCTCTACGCCACCACCGCCGACGGACTGGCGGTCAGCACCGACAGTGCTCAGACCTTCACCCTCGTCCCGGGCGCGCCGCCCCTCTACCTTCTGGATTCGCTCGACGAGAAGGCCGGCGGGCTGATCGGGGTAACCGTGGACGGAACCGTCTGGGTCCAATCGGGGAGCAAGCCATGGACATCCACCGGCACCATTGAGGGCGAGACCGAAGCTCTCACCTACGCCGCAACGCCGATGTCTCGACTGGTTGTGGCCAGCGGTCGAGGGATCATGGCCAGCGATGACCTCGGCAAGACGTGGCGCGACGTGGTGCTGAACTGATGACTCGGATGAGGATGCCACCATCACCACCACCACGCTTCGCACCCAGGAAGAAGCGGCACGGGTTGCGTTCGCTGGATCTGTCGAGGATATGAACCCGCATGTGCAATAATCTGCGTATGAATGCAGATACGGATGGTTGCGCGCTGGATACGGACAGTGAGTATGTCGAGTTAGCCGTCGAGGTGTTCGCGATGCTCGCCGACGCCACGCGCATTCGGATCATCCTCGCGCTGCAAGACACGGAACTGGCTGTAAACCAGCTGGCGGAAACCGTCAACAAATCCCAGGCCGCCGTCTCACAGCATCTGGCGAAGCTGCGCCTGGCCCGCATCGTGACCACCCGACGCGAAGGCACCCGGGTGTTCTATCGCCTCGCGAACGAGCACGCCCGCCAGCTCGTCGCCGACGCCATCTTCCAGGCCGAGCACGCCCTCGAGGGCGTCCCGGCCCACCACCGGCACCCGCACGAAACCGCCGGCACCGAGCACGAGGCCGGCGCCCGTGCTTGAGGTCCTGCGGAACTCGGCCTACCGAAGACTGTTCAGCGCCCAGGTGGTGGCGCTGATCGGCACAG
>NZ_SOHO01000068.1:0-84126 GCF_004403225.1 Cryobacterium sp. Sr8
CGCGGTGAGGACGGGCGTGTAGGTGTCGTCGGTGCGGTAGCTGGGGCAGTGCTCGCAGATGTTGGCGTAGGGGCAGGCTTCCTGCGCGGGCGCGCGGAGGCAGTAGCCGCCGGCCATGCGCGCTTTGATGGTGGGTGTTTCCCGCCAGTCTCCGTGGCTGATGTCGACCAGGGGCAGCGTCGTGCGCCCTGAGGTGATGGGGCCGGTATTCATCGGTCCGATGTGGGCCTTGGCTAGGTCGAGGGCGCGTTCATATTCGGTGCGGATGGTGCTGTCGAAGAGCTGACCTTAGCGCAGGCTCATCTGCGCGGAGACATGGCCGAGCAGCGCCATGAGCGCTTGGAGGGACACGCCGGCGTTGACCAGAGCGGTGGCGTAAGTGTGGCGGAGCTGGTGCGGGGTCAGCTTGCCCAGGCCCGCGGCTTCTCCCGCCCGGGCGAGCTCGCCTCGGACCGCATTCTGGCCGAGCCGGTGGCCGTGATGGGTGAAGAGGAAATCGGCGGGACGGCCCGTCCGGGGGTTGGGCAGGGGCCGTCCGGCAGACCGCGTGCTGCTGATGCGGTCGAGCAGGTCGAGGGTGTCGTCGTCAAGGGGCACCATGCGTTCTGTGTCGAATTTGCCCAACGGCACTTTGAGCCAGGACCCGTTGCCGGGGACCTCGTGAACACAATCCATTTCCAAATCGAGCAGCTCACCGATGCGCAGCCCGCACGCTCGTTGCAGCAGGAGGGCATCGGCGGCCAGCCGGGTGTCAGACCGGGCGAGCTGCTCGGTCAGGGCCCGGTCGGCGTCGGGAGGAAGATAGCGGGGCAGGGGACGTGGCAGCCGGGGAATATCGGACCGGAACAGCAACCTTCGCGGCGGGGCGTCGGGCCATCCCCACTCAGTGATCTCGCTGAGGAAGTTGGCGATCGCCTGAATGCGACGGGCCTGCTCGGCTTTGGACAGGCTCAAACCGGTCTTGCTGTTCACCTCGCGAGACACGGCGATGAGGTAGGGCTCGATATGGCGGCACCGATCCAGATCGGCCAGGGAGCTCAGCGTCGGACCCTGGGCTGTCACGATCCGGCCGAAGTGCGCCAACCGTGTCGTCAGGCCGCTGATCGTCGACGGGACGCAGGTGACTGTTTTGCGGTTGAGGTAGCGCACCAGCGCATCGCGCAGCGGCTCCGGGACGGAAACAAGCCGGTCCGTGGTCGGCAGTCGATGCGTGGACGAGGCCGGACCCGGCAGGATGCCGAGGTGAAACAGCACCTGCCAGGCCCCGGGTGTTGTGTCCTGGTAGTGCCGCCAGCTCACCCCGGTCCGTTGCTGGCGGGCGGCGCCGGCCAACGCTAAATCATCGAAGTCCGAAGGGGTGAGGTCGTTCAATGGCCGACCCGACCCGACGAGGAGACGCAGAACGATCTGCGAGGCCATGGCCGAACTCACGCGTTCGCTGTATCCCTGCTCACGCGCCGCGGCAACGAACCGGGTCAGGTCATCTTCGAGAGCGGTGCCGCCGAGGTCACGCCAGATGCTGCTGAATTTACGGCCGAGAAGATAGTCGTAGCCGGGCTGCAAACGCCGCGTCAGGATCAGGAACGTCAGGAACGGCCGCAAGGATTGGCTCGCGGAGAGGCGCTCGTTCAGGGGACGCTCAGCCCAGTCCTGGACGTGGGGGAAGCGGTCCAGAAACGTCTTTGCGGCCTGTGTGTAGGCGGTATTGCCGCGGTTGGTGCGGGCTTGGTGGGCGGCGTAGGCGCCAGCAATGCTGGCGGCGGCCTCAGGGGGTCGTGCGTTGACGGTTGCGGGCAGCATCGTATTCAGCTTTCACATGGGCGGGCGCCAGATGAATGTAACGGGCGGTGGTATCAACATGGGTATGACCCAGCAGGGCCTGCATCACGGCCAGATCAACGCCAGCTTCCGCCAGCGCGGTGCCGAACGTGTGGCGCAGCGCGTGGGCGTTGCCGGCGACGACTCCCGACTGGACGCGGTGATAGCGAAAGATGGTGCGTAGGCCCGCCGCAGTGAGAGGTGCGCCACGAGTCGGCCCCTTCGCCACGACGAACAACGTCCGACTGCTGGTCTCGGGTCGTTCGGCGAGTAAATATGTTTGGATGACGCCGGCAACGTCACGGTCGAGGGGAACACGGCGTTCCTTGGATCCTTTGCCCGAGACAAGCAGCCACCGGCCACCGATGTCGACGTCCTTGATCTGCAGGGCGAGGACCTCGCACGATCGCAGGCCGCAAAACAGCATCAGCCCGGCAATGGCCCGGTCACGCCAAGTACGCAAACTGTTCAACAGGTCCGTGGTCTCCTGGCGGCTGAGCGTTCGCGGGAGTCGGCGGGGCTCGCGAAGACGCAGCGCGGAGCGCGGCTTCGGGCGGGCGAGATGGCCCAGCAGCCCGGTTCGTTCAGCCGCCGTGATTCGTCGCGCCTCCCGGCCCTTCGGGACCGGGTTCTTCAAGTCAGGATCTCGCATGGTGAGGAAAATGAACATGCTGCTGATCGCGGCCATTCGACGGTTGATCGTCGTCGTCGCGTAGCGATCCAACCGCTGGCCCTGCAGGGAGACCACGTTCGGGCCCGGTCGTCCAGGGATCTGAGCCTGACGGCACGCCGCCAGATACTGCAGCAACACATCGGTTGTGATCATCGCCACGGTCAGGTCGGAAGCGCGAAGCCACCGGGCAAAATTCAGCAGGTCAAACCCATAAGCACGAACAGTCCTCGGTGAGTAGTTCCGGTCGGCCAGATAGCTCAGGTACTCGTTGACGACAGCAAAGTCCGTCGCGCCGGGGCCGCCGAGTGTCCAGTACTCGCCGTCGCGCTCCAGCCAAAGATCCGTGTCGGTTCTCATGAGACAGGAGTACCTCCGCTGCCCGGATGAATCAAGCACATCCGGCCCGGCGTGTCGCGGGTAGTCGCCTCATCCTCCGCGGATTAGCCGGTTAACAGGCAAGCGCCCACGCGCCCCATCGACCCGGTGAGGCCGTTGTTCCTCAGCACCCGCAGGAAGGCGTTGGAGCGGAATTGGGACCCGCGGTCCGAGTGCAGGATCGTGCCGTCGATGGTGCGCTGGCCGATCGCGTTCCGGGCCGCGGCGACGGCCAGGGACGCCTTCATCCGCGAATCGATCGAGTAGCCGACGATCTTGTTCGAGTAGACGTCCTTGATCGCGCAGAGGTAGAGCTTGCCCTCATCGGTTCGGTGTTCGGTGATGTCGGTGAGCCAGAGCTGGTTCGGGCGTGTCGCGGTGAACTTCCGCTTGACCAGGTCGTCGTGGACGGGAGGGCCGGCCTTGCGCGTCAGACCGCGTTTCTTGGCGAACACGCTCCAGAGCCGCTGCTGCGAGCACAGACCCCAGACCCTGTTCTCGCCGACTGTGAGGCCCGCCTGGTGGAGCTCGTCGGCGATGAACCGGTAGCCGAACGCGGGGTCGTCCTGGTGCGCGTCCCAGGCGGCGTTGGTGAGGTGCGCGTCGTCCCAATCGCGTTGGGAGACGGGGTTGCGCTTCCATTTGTAGAACGCTTGTTTGGAGAAGCGCAACACCCGGCAGGTCACCGTGACGGGGATACCGTCGACGGCCATTTCGAGGACCAGCGGGTACATCATTTTGGGTTGACGTCCCGGGACAGGTAGGCGACCGCCCGGCGCATGACCTCGGCTTCCTGCTCGAGGAGCCGGATGCGTTTCTTCGCATCCCGGAGCTCCGCGGATTCCTTCTCGGTCACGCCGGGCTTGACGCCCTCTTCGACGTCGGCTTTCTTCAGCCAATTCGCGAGGCAGGACTCCGAGATCCCGAAGTCCTTCGCGATCTGGTTCAGCGGGGCTTCGTGCTTCCTGGCCACGGCGACAACGTCGCGGCGGAGCTCGGGTGGGTAGCGCTTGGGCATGCTGACATCCTTCCAGCGAAGACGAATCTCCACAGGTTAGGAGTCAACCAAACCGGGGCAGTCCCGAGGACTTCGCCGAGTACAACGAGGCTTACACGGAGTTCTTCACGGCGCCGTTCCCTGTGCGAACCACGGTGGGCTCACAGCTCTTCGACATCCTCGTCGAGATCGACGTCGTTGTGGCATTGCCCACCGGCGAATAATCGCATGCCCCCTGCATCCCCGTTTTCACCGGGCAGGGACGCAGGGGGTCTTCTCCCCGCCGCGGGCCGACTCTGACGCTGGGCGGCCGATCCGTTTCCGCCGGGCGTTGCGGCTGCGCGGCCCCTTCTGGGGTGAGCGCGGGCCGTGCGCCGGCTGGCATAGTGGTCAGGGCGAAGGGGGGCACGGTGAGCGAACGCGACAGCATGGTGTCGGTCCACGGCGGCCTGTCCCGCCGATCCGTCGTCGCCGGCGGCCTGTCGATGGCCGCGTTCGGCGCCGTCGCCTCGAACCTCTTCGACGGCGACCAGGCCTGGGCCGCGACCTGGCTCACGGTCGCCCCAACGCAGTCCCTCGCGACGGTGGTCGCGACGGCGCGGCTCCAGACCGGCAAGGCGTCCCTGGCCTGCCCGGCGACGGAGGGCTGGTCCAGCCGCTCCACCGCCGTGGGGTGGTGCGATCGATTCGTCAACTGGTTCCTTCGGGCCAACGGGGCGCCGCAGGCCCTCGGCTGCACGGCGCTCTACAAGGCCTATGCCGCCCTCGGGCGCACGGGCACGGTCGCCAAGCCGGGCGCCCTGATGTTCATGGACTGGAGCGGCACCGGCACCATGCAGCACGTCGGCCTGGTCACCGACATCGGCGGGGGACGCATCCGCACGATCGAGGGCAATACCACCCCGACCGTTCTGCCGGTCGGTGCGTACGGCAACGGCACCGTGCAGAACAAGGACCGCACGCTCAATCGCCCCAGGAACCAGTGGTTCGCCTACCCGGTCTACCTCGGCTACGACTCGATGACCGGGGTCAGTTCCCCCGGCCAGTCCATTCAAACCCCCATCGCGCAAAGGAACAACGGCATGTCATCTCTCTACTCCACGAAGGACGCAATCGGCACGATCTATGCGCTCGCGGGAGACGGCCGCGGCCGCGCCGCCTGGCTCGAGACCCGCGACACGGCCCTCGCGACGGCGTGGGCCGGGCAGCACGGCGTTGCCGCCTACCTGAGCCCGGGCACGTTCACGGCCTGGAAGGCCAGCTACCTGTCGGCCGAACCCACCGTCGCCGGCTAGACGCGCGGGGATTGCCGGGCTTTTTGGGGGTACTCCGACGCTGGCTCCAGCCCCGCGGGCGTTGTTAGGCTCCGACTCGGGAGCGGGGCCGTGCTCGCGTGATTTCGGCAGCCATGAGCGAATCGGACTTCTGGAATGTCCGAACAACCTGGGGGAATCAATGCTGTCTACTGAACGCTCGACACATGCCACCCGGGGTTCAGCTCGACGGCGCTTTGCCGCCATTCTCGCTGCCGGAGCGCTCGTTGCGGCATCCATCACCGTGCCTGCGGCCGCGTACGCCGAGGTCGGCGCCT
The DNA here is from genome assembly GCF_004403225.1 of Cryobacterium sp. Sr8. Taxonomy (NCBI): domain Bacteria; kingdom Bacillati; phylum Actinomycetota; class Actinomycetes; order Micrococcales; family Microbacteriaceae; genus Cryobacterium; species Cryobacterium sp. Sr8. Next base: position 5,455 of record NZ_SOHO01000068.1, read on the forward strand.
CGACCGATCCCGTCGCCTTCGGGGATGTCGGGCTGGAGGCCTGCGTCGCCAACCAACTTGGCATCGGCGCCGGCACCGCCGTCACGCAGGGCGACCTGGGCCTGCTCACAGCGCTCGATTGCCCCGGCGCGGACATCTCCGACCTGGGTCCGCTGCAGTTCGCCACGAACCTGATGACCCTGAACGTCGCCGGCAACGCCATCACCGACCTGACGGCCCTCGCCGGCCTGAGCCACCTCACTGACGTGACCCTGACCGATCAGGTTGTGCCGCTGGCGGATGCGCTCGCCGGCCTCGCTGTTGACCTTCCTGTCCTGGCGGGCGCGCACGGCGAGGCGATTGTCCTTGATGTCTCCAGCTCGTCTGGAACGGTGGGAACCGTCGCCGGCAATGCTGTGACCTGGGCGTGCGCGGGTGCCGGCCGACTGGACTGGCTTGCCACGGTCCCCCTCGGCGACCTGGGAGCGACGACGACCTTCACCGGCAGCATGCTCCAGCAGGTCGCTCAGGGAACTGCTCCGGCCTGCGCCCTGACCGCTTCGCCGTCGCCCATCATCAAGGGAACCCCGCGAAGTGGCCAGACGCTGACGGTTAGCCCGGGGTCCTGGGCGCCGGAGCCGGTTGCACTGGCCACGCAGTGGAAGAGCGCCGGGGTCGCGATACCAGGGGCCACGGCATCGACCTACGTGGTTCTGGCCACGGATGCCGGAAAAGCAATCACCGTCACCGTGACGGGGTCGAAGCTCGGCTACACCAGCATGGCCCGGACGAGTGCCGCGTTGACAATGGAAAGCACACTCACCGCTTCGCCGACGCCGACGGTTTCCGGCGCGCGCCGGGTCGGTCAGGTGCTCACCGCGACCGCCGGGTCGTGGACTCCGACGGTCGTGACCCTTGCCTACCAATGGAAGCGGAATGGTGTTGCGATCCCGGGGGCGACAACGAGCACCTACAAGCTGGTCACAGTCGATGCCGGAACCCAGGTCACGGCCGTTGTGACGGGCTACAAGAGCGGCTACACCACCGTCTCGCGGACCAGCGCCGCCGCCTCGATTGAGAAGCTGCTCACGGCGAGTCCGGTTCCCTCGATCTCGGGCACCGGCCGGGTCGGAAAGACCCTGACCGCCAACCCGGGATCCTGGACGCCGGCCACGGTGACCCTCGCGTACCGGTGGATAACAGGAGCCACGGCATCGACCTACGTGGTCGTCGCTGCGGACGCCGGCCGATCGATCACGGTCACCGTGGCGGGCAGCAAATCCGGCTACACCTCCGTTAGCCGGACGAGCGCGGCGCTGCGGATCGAGAAGCCGCTCACGGCTACGCCGACGCCGACCGTTTCCGGCACCCGCCGGGTCGGCCAGGTGCTCACCGCGACCGCGGGGTCCTGGACTCCGACGGTCGTGACCCTTGCCTACCAATGGAAGCGGAATGGTGTTGCGATCTCGGGGGCGACAACGACCACCTACAAGCTGGTCACAGCGGATGCCGGAACCCAGGTCACGGCCGTTGTGACGGGCTCCAAGAGCGGCTACACCCCCGTCTCACGGACCAGCGCCGCCGCCTCGATTGAGAAGCTGCTCACCGCGACTCCGGTTCCCTCGATCTCGGGCACCGGCCGCGTTGGAAGGACGCTGACCGCCAAGCCCGGATCCTGGACGCCGGCCACGGTGACCCTCGCGTACCGGTGGAAGCGCGACGGTGCCAGTATCTCCGGCGCGACGGCGTCCACGTACACGCTCGTCACGGCGGACGCCGGCCGGTTGATCACGGTCACCGTCTCGGGCAGCAAGTCCGGCTACACCACAGCCTCCCGGACCAGCCCCGCGTTGAGGGTCGAGAAGCTGCTGACGGCCGCCCCGACTCCCACCATCTCCGGCGTGGCTGCAACCGCCAGGAAGCTCACGGCGAACCCGGGGATCTGGAGTCCGTCTCCTGTCGTGCTCACCTATCAGTGGATGCGCAACGGCATCGTCATCTCGGGCGCAACAGCCTCGACGTATGTTCCCTCTGGCCCCGATGTCGGCAAGCGGATTTTGGTTGTCGTTCGCGGTTCGAAGCTGGGCTACACATCGAAGTCGAGGGTGTCAGCGGCGACGGCAGCCATCGTGATTTCCACTGCAATTCCGAGTGACGGCACCTACCGCATGGGCTATGGCCTGTCTGCGGGAACGTATGTCACCCGTGCGGCCACTGCCGGCTGCTACTGGGAACGCCTTTCCGGCTTCGACGGCTTGTTCGACAGCATCATCACGAACGACTACGGCTCCGGTCAGCGCATCGTGACGATTTCCGCGAGTGATGCGGGCTTCAGCACGTCGGACTGCGGCTCCTGGATTCGTTTGAAGGACGCGACCTTTACCCCCAGGACCACGGTGCCGAGTGTGGGGCTGTTCTCGGTCGCCCGCCAGATCACGCCGGGACTTTACTCGGCTCCCGGGGGCGACGGCTGCTACTGGGAGACCCTGTCCGGCTTCGAGGGCGGCTTCGACCCGATCATCGCGAACGACTTCTCCTTCTACGAGCGGCAGATCGTGCGCATTGACTCCTGGGCCGTCGGATTCCAAACTGAGGACTGCGGCGCGTGGACGCGCATCGGTGACTGAGTCACCGTCGCCGGCTAGATCTCGGGCATGAACTCCCGCCAGCCGGCTCGGCGTTCTCCGCGCGGGTCTGATTCGACGCGATCGACCGTGTCGATGATCAACGTCAGCCGTTCAATCTCGGAGTAAGCGGGCCACGCGTCGTTGACCCGGCCGGTGCACGCGAACTGCAGCCAGTGGCGGCGCATCCGCTCGCCCGCGCTCGTGTACGGCGCGAGGCCGCCGAGAGCGGTCATGGTGCGGACGTACCGCCCGTTGAGGCTGTCGAACAGGGCGAACATCTCGATGCCGTGCGTGGCGTCGAGCCCCAGCACGCGCATGAGCCGAGGTGCCACGTCGAACCGGTACACGTGCACGCGTGCGACCCGCGAATGGTGTTCGCCCACCAGCATGCTCGGGTACCAGAATGCGTAGTCCCCACCGAAATCGGAGGCGGGTCGCTTCAACGGGAGCCCCGGGTAGGCGTTCCTCATCGCGTCGTGGGAGCTCGCCGGCGCCTGCTCGAAGATCGCCTGGATGCGACCCGGCGACTTCGTCAGGATGTCCAGCCGGCCCCGAAACACGGAGCCCTCCCGGTCGTTGGTGCCGATGATCAGCGGCACCCGGTGCGCGCGGCCGTGCCGGAACGCGTCGAGGGGCCGTTCGGGCAGGAAGTCGCCGTCCACCACCGGGGCCATGCAGAACGTGCCGGGGGTCGTGACCGGCGTGCGCATCTGCAGCACCAGGCCGGCCCGGACGAGGTCGACCGCGTCGGCCGTGGTGAGCAGGTCAGCCGGCGAGGCCAGGGAATCGTCCCCGGGGTGCAGGGCACGCAGCTCCTCGACGAATTCCGCCGCCCATGCGGCGGTGACCTCGCGTGAGTAGGCGGCGTTGGATGGCGCGCTCTGGGCGATGCCGCGGGCGAACAGGCCCTGCGCGGCCGGTGTCGTCATCAGGGTGATCACGGCGTTCCCGCCGGCCGATTCGCCGATCAGCGTGACGTTGTTCGGGTCCCCGCCGAAGCCGCGGATGTTGGCGCGCACCCATTCGAGCGCGGCCACCTGGTCACGCAGCCCGAGTTTGCTCTCGATCGGGCGTTCCGGCGTCGAGTAGCGGGTGAAGTCGAGGTAGCCGAGCGCGCCCAGCCGGTAGTTGAAGCTGACGTAGACGACCCTGCCGGTCCGCACGAAGCCCTCACCCTGGCCGGTGAAGTCCTGTGAGGATCCCACCGTGTAGCCGCCGCCGTGGATGAACACCATCACCGGCATGCCCAGACGCTTCCGGGGGATCACCGCGCCGGTCAGCACGTTGATCGTCAGGCAGTCTTCCCCGGACGGCACCTTCGGCGAGGCGCCCCGGAACTGGCCCTTGTAGGCCCGCGGCGCGACGTTTCCGAACCGCGAGGCGTCGCGGATGCCGGGCCACGGAACGACCGGCTGCGGCGCGCGAAACCTCCGCTCGCCTACCGGCGGCGCGGCGTAGGGGATTCCCCGCCAGGCGAGTACGCCGCCTGCGCGTGTCCCGCGCACGACCCCGCCGCTGACCCGCACATCGAGGCGGCTTCGGGGCGGTGACGGGGCGTCGACTCTGACCAGCATGGCCGTTACCGATGCTCCGGGTTCGGCTCGAAGCCGAAGCGTTCGCCGCTGGCCCAGTCCTGCGGCAGGTTGCCGTAGGCGGGGATGCCGCCGTTGGCTTTGAGGATCGCGGCGAGGTGCATGAGGTTCCAGGTCATGAAGGTCGTGTTGCGGTTGGTGAAGTCGTTGTCCGGACCGCCCGAACCGGGGTCGAGGTAGTTCGGGCCGGGGCCGATCTCTCCGATCCAGCCGACATCCGCGGCCGGCGGGATCGTGTAGCCGAGGTGCTGCAGGCTGTAGAGAACGTTTGCCGCGCAGTGTTTGACGCCGTCCTCGTTGCCGGTGATGATGGCCCCGCCGACCTTGCCGTAGTAGATGTATTGCCCGTCGTCGTTCACCTCGCCTGACATCGCATAGAGGCGCTCGATGATCCGCTTCGTGACCGAGCCGTTGTCGCCGAGCCAGATCGGGCCGCCGATCACCAGGATGTCGGAGGTGAGCACCTTGTCGAAGAGCGCCGGCCAGGCATCCGTCGCCCAGCCGTGCTCGGTCATGTCGGGATGGACGCCCGTCGCGATCTCATGGTCGATGGCGCGGATCGTCTCGACATAGACGCCCTGCCCCCGCATCAGGTTCGCGCTCAGGCCGATGAGACCCTGCGTGTTGCTGATTTCCGGGCTCTTCTTGAGTGTGCAGTTGATGAAGAGCGCGCGGAGCCCCGTGTAGTCGAAGGATGCCTGGGTGTTGCGCTTCTCCATCATGTCGTCAGTTTTGCACCGGCCGTTGGAGCCGGATAGGGGCTCCGGCAGCGCCTCGGAAGCACGCCGCCGGCGGTCGCCCGGCCGCGCGCCCGCCACCAGTGGACATGGGAGGGTTCCGTTTCCTGTTATAGTTTCTAAGTTGTCTTCGAGCGTTTCAGCTGGAAAACACGCCAACGCGCCCGTAGCTCAACGGATAGAGCATCTGACTACGGATTAGAAGGTTGGGGGTTCGAATCCCTCCGGGCGCACCACGCGGAAAGCCCCTCTCGCCAGTGTTTTTGCTGGAGAGCGGGGCTTTTTTCATGCCCGGCCGCGTCGGACCCGACGGCGTCAGCCGACCAGCGCCCCGCGTCTCAGCTCGCCCTGCACCGCGAGGGCCAGCTCACGGAGCAGCACCAGGTCGATCTCGCCGACCGGTCGAGGCATCGGATCGAGCACGCACAGCGCGCCGATCCGCTCACCGGATGGCGACTCCACCGGGAATCCGGCATAGAAACGGATGAAGGGCTCCCCGACCACGAGCGGATTGGCGCGGAACCGCGGATCGGTCTGCGCGTCCGCCACGACCAGTGGCCCCGGGTCCCGAATCGTCACGTCCGTGAAGGAACGACTGCGGGGGATTTCCTGGGGAAACGGACCGACGTTGGCCTTGTCCCACTGCCGGTCATGGTCGGTCACGGTGAACGCCGCCCAGCGCGTGCCGAACGAGCGCTGTGCCAGTGCGACGATCCGGGTGAACCGCTCTTCGGGATCCGTGTCCAGGATGCCCAGCCCGTCAACGGCGCGCTGGCGCGCCTCCTCGAGCACCCGGACGTCCTGGGGCGCAGCTTCCTGGGCCGGGGAGGCATCGCCCGGGGCGAGGTGCCCGGCGTCGAGGGGCGCGGCCATCGAGTCGGCCAGAAGCTCGGCCCAATTGCGGTAATCCGTGGCCGATCGGAAGCGGCCGGCCTCGCCTCGGGCTGCGGCTGTCATGGCGATGAATGTCGTCCGTGGGAGGGACTGGCAGACCTCCGCTGTCACCCGGTCCAGCGCGACGCCGTGCCGGGCGCCCACCGAGCCGAGCAGGGAGTCGAAAACGGGGATGGAGCGGATGGGCTGGTTGCCCAGCATGAAGATGTGCGTGGTGCGGGAGGACTCCTGTTCCAGCAGGCGCAGCAACGCCGTCAACTCGCGGCGCCAGACCCGCACCGAGGTCAGGTTGAGGGCGTCCCGAGCGCCGAGCGTGATGACGATGGCGTCGAAACGACAGAGCCGAAGGGCCGTCAGCTCGCGGGGAGCAGTTCCGAGGGATGTTGCCGGGCTGGCTGCCAGGTCGACGTCGACGCCCCGCCCGGAACGGGCCGAGAGCGCCCTGGCCAGGGCGCCGGGCAGGGCGAGGTCGTGGCTGAGCACGCCCCAGCCGAGCGCCGGGCCGCTGCCGAAGATGAGGATCCGATCGCTGTCGGTGCCGGGGGAGTGGGCCTGGGGCGCATCCATGGGCCGCGGAATGTCACGGTAGGCCCGTGATCGCGCGGCAACGAAGGTCTTCATGATCGGAAGGCAGACCCACCGCGCCAGTCCCCGCACGATACCCCCTGGAGCCATGCGAACCGGGCGGTTCGACCGAGGCATCGCCGGTGAGACCGTCGTCAGCGAGGGCGCCTCTGCGCTCACTCTACTGGGCGACGAACTATTCGGAGTCTTTGTGCTCGATCAGGAAGTCCGAGCCGGGAAAGACGACGCTTTCGTGCCCCTCGCTGAAGCGAACGAGATAAGGGGGCGCCCCCTCCGCCCCGCGCACCTCGATGATTTCGCCGTGGCGATCCGGCGTTTCCACATTCTTACCGCGGATGATGATCCGGTCCCCTTGTGCTGCGTGCATCGCACCCACCTCCTGGGCGTAAGGGTACGCCCGGACGCCGGATCGGCACAGGGCACATTCTCGTCACCTCTTCCCAGGACATCCGCCGGGTGTACTCTTGCGGGATGACTTACGCCAACACGATCGCACTCAGCCGTCCCTTCGTCGAAGCGGTGGGGATGGTGCGGGAGGCCCTGGGCGCGCAGGGCTTCGGGATCCTGACCGAGATCGACGTCACGGCCACCTTCACCGCCAAGCTGGGAGCGGAGGCGGCGGAGTCGGTCGGCGATTACCTCATCCTCGGCGCGTGCAATCCCCCGCTCGCGCACCGGGCCATCACGGCGGACCCCGACATGGGTGTCCTGCTTCCCTGCAACGTGGTCGTGCGCCGCGGTCGGGGCGCGTCCGAAACCATCGTTCAGGCCATTGACCCCGCCACGATGGTGCAGCTGAGCGGCCGGCCGGGGATGCAGGAGATTGCCGACGAGGTCGACGGCAAGCTGCGCGCCGCGCTGGCATCCCTGGCAGCCGCCGAGGGGCGGTAGGCCCGGCTCACGAGGGCCGTGGCTACTCCCCGGTTCTCAGCCGATCGCACAGGTCGGTGAGTTGGGTCAGCTCGTCTTCGCTGAGCGCGTCGCCGATGCGATGGGCGATTGAGGCCATGTGCAGGGCGGCCACCCGGCGGAACAGTGCGAACCCCTCCGTCGTCAGCTCCACGATCGCCCCCCGACGGTCATCCGGGTCACCCAGCTTGCGCAGGTAGCCGCGGGACACGAGGCGGTCAACGAGTCGGCTCACGCTTGGCTGGGTCAGGAGCACGTTCTTGTTGAGCTCACGCAGGCGGAGGCGCCAGTCGGGGCGCCTCGAGAGGGTGAACAGCACGTCGTACTCGTTGAAGGAGATCTCCCGGGACGGGAAGTCCTCGGCAAGCCCCCGCATGATGGCCACCTGGGCGCGGAAAAGTGCCTCCCATGCGCTGACTGCCACGGCTCGATCGGCCACGCGGACTCCCATCCCTGACCTCTAAGGATAGGGACTGAGCCGGGAATCTCGGCGCAGGCTGCGCGCGAAAACTCCTCGGAGAATATCGGGACGATGTCTGGCGCTCGTTACTCATTCGTTATATATTCGGAGTGCGTCAAACGTTTGCTGTGGCGGATGGCGTGAAATGTGATTGCAGGACACTCTTGGTGCAAGGGAAGAGGGTCGGTCGCTTACCTCTGCGACCGGCCCTCAATCACGTTAAGCAGGCCGCGGGCCCAGCGTCAGCAGGTGTCAGCGTCAGAAGATGTCAGGGCTGGGCGTGCTGGCCTGGCGGATGGATACATCCGCGTGGCGGTCGAAGCGGTAGCCGGCGCCGCGGACGGTGCGCACGATGTCCTCGTAGCGCCCGAGCTTTGCGCGGAGACGTCGCACGTGCACGTCGATCGTGCGCTCGTTCGGGGCGTCCTCTTCGTCCGCGGCCGACCAGAGCGAGGAGATCAACTCCGCACGCTCGATCGTGCGGCCCTCGCGCAGCACCAGGTACTGGAGCAGCTCGAATTCCTTGTAGGTGAGTGACGCGGTCTCGTTGTCGAGGATCACACGCTTGCGGGAGATGTCCACGACGACCCCGCCCGGCGCGCGGTCCGGGTCATCCGCGGGGGCTCGGTGCTGTGCCAGCGCCGCCGGATCCTGCAGGGCGAGGCGCACGACGTCCACGTCCCGGCCGCCGGCGCCCTCGGGGGCGATGGCGACGGCTGCGTAGGTTTCGGCGGTGGGGGCCAGGCCGGCCGTCAGAGCCTTGAGCGCCTCGACGATGCGGTGGAGGCTGGTGCCGGCGGCCGCGGCCTTTGCTTCGTCGATGCCGACGTAGAGCACGAACCCGCGAGCCTGGGTGCCGTCGGGAACTGCTCGGATGCGGGGTGCAGCGGGGGCGACGTCCTGGCGGGCGACGTGGGCCGAACGGGCGGTGTCGATGTGTGCAAGTGACATGGAACAGGTCCTTTGTGATGATGATGCGGGGAACCCGACGCGTCCGTTGCGTGAAATGGGTTCGTAAAATGTGCGGCCGATGGCCGGGATGCGGAAGCCTCAAGGGCTCCGGGGGAGTTCGCTCGGCCGGTGGGATTCAGCTCGGCAGGAACTCGGCGAGGGGTTCGCGTGTCAGCGGGACATTCGGCAACAGAGAACGACGTCGCTGCCGGGCATCATCATGCCGGCAGTCCCAGGGGCCTCGGAGGAGGTCAGGGGGAACGCGTTGGTTGTCATGCAGGTGAGTCAAGCCGACTGTGACGCCGTGTGTCAACTCGGTGACGCGGGATGACCCGGTGTGACGCGCATCACGTCCATTGGGCTCCGCGGACGTTCGGAGGATCCAGCACGAATTGCCCATTCGTCAAAGAATCCTCGACGAAAACGAATCTCATCAAAGATTCTCGAAGTTCGTCCCGCAGGGCGTGTCGACCGTCGCAGGTTCTGCAGGATGCCGCGCGGTCAGACCAGGCCGTACAGGCGATCTCCAGCGTCGCCGAGGCCCGGCACGATGTAGCCGAGCTCGTTGAGGTGGTCATCGACGGCGCCGAGCACGATGGTCACCTCGCGGCCGGCGAGGGCCTTCTCCACCGCCGCCAGGCCTTCGGGTGCGGCCAGGATGCAGATGGCCGTGACATCCACGGCTCCGCGGTCGAAGAGAAAGTCGATCGCGGCGATCAACGATCCGCCGGTGGCGAGCATCGGATCGAGAACGAAGCACTGGCGGTCGGAGAGGTCGTCCGGCAGGCGCTCGGCGTAGGTCGTCGGCTGGAGGGTCTCCTCGTTGCGGGCCATCCCGAGGAAGCCGACCTGGGCGGTCGGAAGCAGCTTCACCATTCCTTCGAGCATGCCGAGCCCGGCGCGGAGGATCGGCACGACGAGCGGCTTGGGATCGCTGATCCGCACTCCACGCGCCTCGGCGACCGGAGTCTGCACGGTCACACCTTCGACGCGCACGCCTCGGGTCCCCTCGTAGGCGAGCAGGGTCATGAGTTCCTCGACGAGAGCCCGGAACAGGGGCGATGGGGTGGTCTTGTCGCGGAGCACCGTGAGCTTGTGGGTGATGAGAGGGTGGTCGGCAACGTGGACTCGCATAGGCTCAATCTACTAGTTGAGAGGAGTCCCGCATGGGTCAGCAGAGCGGCCGGTACGTTGAATGGATGCGGCTGGCCCTCGCCGAGGCCCGGACGGCACTGGCGACGGGCGATGTTCCGGTCGGGGCGATCGTCGTGGATGCCGACGGACGGGTCATCGGGACCGGCCGCAACGAGCGCGAACTGCTCCAGGACCCGACGGCGCACGCCGAGATCGTGGCCATCCGTCAGGCGGCGGCCGCGACAGGGGACTGGCGTCTCACCGGATGCACCCTCGTGGTGACGCTGGAGCCCTGTGTGATGTGTGCGGGTGCGATCGTCGCGGCACGGGTTCCCGTGGTGGTCTTCGGCGCCTGGGACGAGAAGGCGGGCGCATCCGGATCGGTGTACGACGTGCTGCGGGACCGGCGACTCAATCACCGGGTCGAGGTGTATCCCGACGTGGACGCGGAGGAGTGCGGGGACCTGCTCAGGGAGTTCTTCGAGGACCCAGCCCGTCGAGCCACTCGCTGAACATGGCACGGGACGCGTCCTGCATGGCCGCCGAGTAGCGGGCGCGCTGGAGGCGGAGGTCGTCGGCGTCGACTCCCTCGGCGAGCAGTTCGGCAGCGGATGCCGCGAGCCATTGCTCGTGCATCTCGTCGGTGACCTCCGGGTGGAACTGCACGGCCAGGGCCCAGTTGCCGATCCCGAACGCCTCATTGCCGTACTGGGGCGACCCGGCCAGCCGGGTCACGCCGTCGGGCAGATCGAAGGTGTCGCTGTGCCACTGCATCACGGGCACGCCGGCAATGTGCCGGAGCGGCGAGAGAGCGCCGGCCTCCGTCGGCTCGACCGTGCGGTAGCCGATCTCGTTCGTCGGGCCGGAATAGACGGCCGAGCCGAGGGCGCTGGCCATGAGCTGGGCGCCGAGGCATACTCCGAAGACGGGCCGCCCGACCTCGAGCCTGTCCGCGAGCAGCCTGACCTCGTCGCGGAGGGCCGGGAACCGATCGGCGTCGCCGAGGCCCATGTCCCCGCCCAGGACGACGACGAGGTCCGCGGCCAGTGCGTCGATGCCGCGCACATCGTCCCGGAGCGTGTCGATGTGGAGCACCTCATAGCCATGCTCGCGCAGCACCGGCTCCAGGTTGCCAAGATGGATCGCCTCGTCGTGCCTGAGCACCAGGGCGGTGGGGCTCACTCGAGTCCTTTGATCACGATCGCGTCGGTGGGAGGGTTGGCGAGGTTCGGGTCGACGTAGACATCCGGCTCCAGGTAGATCGCCCGCGCGACCGGGACGGCCTGGCGGATCCGGGCTTCGACCGTATTGATGGCGCCGGCGACCTCGGAGAATCGGCCGCCGGCGTCGAAGGACAGCTTGGCGGCGACCAGGAGCTCGTCCGGGCCGAGGTAGAGCGTCTTCATGTGGATGATGCGCCTGGTCTCCGGGCCGGCCAGGATCGCACTCTTGATGGCGGCGGCATCCTTCGCGCCGGCGCCCTCGCCGACCAGCAGGCTCTTGGTTTCGACGCCCAGGATGATGGCCACCAGCACGAGCAGCACGCCGATGGCGAGGGTGCCGACGGCATCCCAGATGGGGTTGCCGGTGAGGATCGTGAGGCTCACCCCGAGGAAGGCCAGGACGAGGCCGAGGAGGGCGGCGATGTCCTCGAGCAGCACCACCGGGAGCTCAGGGGCCTTCGCGCGACGCACGAACTGCACCCAGGTCTGGGTCCCTCGCACGTGGTTCGATTCGATGATCGCGGTGCGCAGGGAGAACGATTCGAGGATCATGGCGACGATGAGAACGACGATCGGCAGCCACGGCACCTCGAGCGGATGCGGGTCCTGCAGCTTGTTGACGCCCTCGTACAGGGAGAACACGCCGCCAATGGAGAAGAGCACGATCGACACCACGAAGGCGTACACGTACCGTTCCCGGCCGTAGCCGAACGGGTGCTCCTCCGTGGCATCCTTCCTCGCCTTGCGTCCGCCGAGCAGCAGCAGGCCCTGGTTCCCGGAGTCGGCGAGGGAGTGCACGCCCTCGGCGAGCATCGAGGATGAGCCGGAGAACGCCCAGGCCACGAACTTGGTGACCGCGATTCCCAGATTGGCCAGAAGTGCGGCCACGATTGCCTTGTTTCCGCCGGATGCGCTCATGTAAACATCCTAGGTCGCCAGCCGTTCCAGCGGCCGACACGTGACGGGGCCCGGAAAGTAGACTCGGAGGATGACTTCACCAGACTCGACCACGCTCCCCGCAATCGCCTTCCTCGGCGCCGGTTCGATGGCCAGGGCGGTCCTGGCGGGGCTCCTCAAGCCGAGCGTGACGGTGCAGGGCGGCATCCGTGTCACCAACCGCACCACCGCGAAGGCCGACGAACTGGCCGGCACCGAGGGCGTCACGGCCTGGGCCACCGAGGTCGACCCGGAAGCCAACCTCAAGGCGGTCGCCGGGGCCCGCATCGTCGTCGTCGCGGTCAAACCCGCCATGGTGCCGGGCCTACTCACCGAGATCGCCGGCAGCCTCGAGCCGGGAACCCTCGTCATCAGCGTCGCGGCCGGCGTGACGATCGCCACCTTCGAGTCGCTGCTGCCCGAATCGGTGCACGTCATCCGGTCGATGCCCAATACTCCAGCCATCGTCGGCCAGGCGGTGACCGGGCTGAGCGCCGGCACGCGTTCGACCGCCGAAGACCTCGCGCTCGCCACGGCGCTGTTCGACACCGTCGGCGACGTGCTCGTGGTGCCGGAAGGCAAGCTCGACGCACTCAGCACCATCTCCGGATCCGGACCCGCCTACGTGTTCTACCTGATCGAGCAGCTCACCGCCACGGCGATCGACAAGGGATTCACGCCGGAGGAAGCGGCGACGATGGTCAACGGAACGTTCCTCGGCGCCAGCTCCCTGCTGGCGGTCTCGGACAAGACCCCCGGAGAGCTGCGCCGCCAGGTGACCAGCCCCAACGGCACCACCGAGCGGGCGGTCTGGGAGCTCGAAAAGGGCGACCTCAAGTCGCTGTTCGACACGGCAACGGATGCCGCGCTCGCCCGAGCCCGCGAGCTGGCGGCCTCGTAGCGTACGACCGGCTGTTACGAGCCGAGGGCGGCGAACCGTTCGATGTCCGGCTCGGTGCCGGCCACGATGATGAGGTCCTCGTCGGTCACAACGGTCTCCGCCGTCGCGTACGTGAACGGACGGCCGGGGCTCTTCACCCCGACGACGGTCACCTTGTGCTTGCTGCGCACACCGGAGTCGGTGAGGTTGCGCCCGCGGATGGCCTTGGGCGGATACATCTTGACCAGCGCGAAGTTATCGTCGAACTCGATGAAGTCGAGCATCCGGCCCGAGACGAGGTGGGCGACCCGTTCGCCGGCCTCCGCCTCCGGATAGATCACGTGGTTGGCGCCGATGCGCTCGAGGATCTTGCCGTGCGACTTCGAAATCGCCTTGGCCCAGATCTGCGGGATCTTCAGGTCGACCAGGTTGGCCACAATGAGCACGCTGGCCTCGACGGATGACCCGACCGCGCAGACCGCGACCGAGAAGTCCTGGGCGCCGATCTGCCGGAGGGCGTCGATGGACTTGGCATCCGCCTGAACCGCGTGGGTGACTCTCTCCGACCACTTCTGCACGAGGGCCTCGTTGTCGTCGACGGCGAGCACTTCCCGCCCAAGGCGGTCGAGCTGGCCGGCCGTGGCCGCCCCGAACCGGCCGAGGCCGATGACGAGCACAGGGGCGTCGTGCTTAATGCGATCAACCAACGATGGGCCTCTCCTCGGGGCGCCTGAAAAGCTGCCTGCTGTGGCTGGCGGCCAGCGCCGCCGCGAGTGTCACTGTACCAACCCGGCCCATGAACATGGTCGCCGCCTGCACGTAGACGCCCGCGGGCGGCAGATCCTGGGTGAGGCCGGTCGAGAGGCCGCAGGTCGCGAACGCCGAGATGACGTCGAAGAGCACCAGGTCGAAGGGCTGCTTCGAGATCTGCAGGATGAGGATGCTGGACACCGCCACGGTGGTCGCCCCCCAGAGCACGACGCTCACGGCCAGGCGCAGGATGTCAGCGGGGATCCGGCGGCCGAAGGCCTCCATCTGCGCACGCCCGCGTGCCTCGGCGAAAGCGGCGAGGAAGAGGATGGCCAGGGTGGTGACCTTGATGCCGCCCGCGGTCGAGGCCGAGCCGCCGCCGATGAACATGAGCATGTCGCTGACCAGCAGGCTCGATCCGTTCAGGTCGCTCACGGTGATGGTGGCGAACCCTCCCGACCTCGTCATCACGGACATGAACAGCGACTGGAAGATCGTGTCTCCGGCATTCAACGATCCGAACGTCTTCGGGTTGTCGAATTCGAGCAGGATGTAGATGAGCATGCCGGCGAACATGAGGGCGAATGTGGTCACCAGCGTCAGCTTCACGTGCAGGGACCAGCGGCGGGGGCTGAGCCATCCGTTTGCGAAGGCGTAGATCACGGGGAAGCCCAGACTTCCGAGGAACACGCCGAGCATGAGTCCGCCGAGAAACCAGTAGTCGTTCGCGAACTGGTCGAGGCCCCCGACGTTCGGGCTGAAGCCGGTGTTCGTGAAGGCCATCGCGGAGTAGTAGATGCTGTGCCAGGCGGCCTCGCCCAGGGGGACTCCGTCGAGCAGCATCCGCGGGAAGAGGATCGCGGTGACCACGGCCTCGATCACCAGGGTGCTGATGGCCACCGTCGCCAGCAGGCTTCCGACCTCGCCCAGGCGCACAGCCTGGCTCTCGTTGATCGGCCCGGCGTGGATGCGGGAGGGGTTCGAGTCGCTCGCCGCCATGAGCTTTGCGCGGAGCCCGAGCCGACGGGAGATGACCATCCCCATGATCGAGGCCAGGGTGAGCACGCCGATGCCGCCGATGTTAACGCCGACGACGACGAGGATGTTTCCGAACGGCGACCAATGCGTCGCCATGTCAACCGTCGAGAGGCCGGTGACGCAGATCACCGAGACGGCGGTGAAGAGAGCATCGTGCAGCGGCGTTATCGCCCCGTTCGCCGAGGCGATCGGAAGGGAGAACAGCAGGGTGAAGAGCAGCACCAGGGCGGTGAAGACGAGCAGCGCGAATCGCGACGGCGATTTGCGCACCAGGTCGTCGACGAGGTCCCGAGCACGTCCGTACCACGACGAGTTCAGTGCTGGGAAACGAGTCTCAGACGAGACGAATGGCACCTGTGGCTCCCGCTTCCGTTGTGGCCGTCGACGATATGTCATCGTACCCGTAGGGCGAGTGACTAATCTTGGCTCATGGCAAACATCTTCGACGTGGTGGCGGACTCAACTCGGCGCGACATCCTGCACATTCTCCTGGAGCGCTACAACCAGGCGGCCGACAGCGTGGGGGAGCTGAGCGTCTCGGACATCGTGAGCCAGCTTGGTCTGAGCCAGCCGACGATCTCGAAGCACCTCAAGGTCCTGCGCGAAGCCGGCCTCGTGGGCGTGCGCGAAGAAGGGCAGCACCGCTACTACCACCTCGACTACGCGCCGCTGGAAGAGATTGAGGACTGGCTGATCCCGTTCCTCAGCGTCGACTTCGATGCGACCGCCGAGGAAATCGACGCCGAGGCCGGTCTGAAGTCCGAGCAGCGCGCCTTTGCCGCGGCCATCGGCAAGGCCTTCGCCGACACGTCGTTCCAGATGAGCCACGCCGTGAAGGATGCCACCTCGAAGAAGTGGCGCAAGAGCGACTAGACGACCGCTCGGCTTGCCCCTAGAGTGTCCAAATAGCACTCGGGTAACACCCGTAACACCCGGTGCTGGCAGGGTCGACTCGCCGGGATCACGAGGGGTTCACGCGAATGGCACAGGACTTGTCCGAGGTGCGCTTCCTCACGGTGGCCGAGGTCGCCGAGATGATGCGCGTGTCGAAGATGACGGTTTACCGCCTCGTTCACTCCGGGGAACTGCCCGCGATCCGCTTCGGGCGCTCCTTTCGCGTGCCCGAGTCCGCCGCCCGGGCGGCCATCGAACGGCCGGTCGCGGACTCTGCGTAGGAGGCCCTGTTTTTTTCGGTTAGAATGGTGTTTTCGTGTCGGTCGCAGATCCGCGGCTCAACCAAAACTTTGTGAGGTCCGTGTGGGTTCTGTAATCAAGAAGCGACGCAAGCGCATGGCGAAGAAGAAGCACCGCAAGCTGCTTCGTAAGACTCGCCACCAGCGTCGCAACAAGAAGTAGGACGGTCTCTGACCGTACTGGCGTGAGCGTCAGGCCCTTCGGGTCTGACGCTTTTTGCTTGCTCGGATCGCGGGCCTGATGCTCGCCGGCTTCATCCGAATCATCGGCCAGCGGCGCGCCACGGCGTACCGGTGCAGGACGGCATCCGGATTCACCACCACCGGGTGACCGACCAGCTCAAGCAGCGGAATGTCGTTGTGGGAGTCGGAGTAGGCCCAGCAGTCGGCGAGGTCGACGCCGCTCGCCGCGGCGCGGGCCTCGGCCGCGCGCGCTTTGCCCTGCCCGTGGCAGATGCCGTCGACCAGGCGCCCGGTGAACGCGCCGTCAACGGTTTCCAGCACGGTGCCGAACGCGCCGGTGAAACCCAGCCGTGTCGCGATCACGTCGGCCAGCTCCTGCGCCGTCGCACTGATCAGCCACACCTCTCGGCCGGCCGCCAGGTGCCGCCGGGCGACGTCAACCGTCTCGGGCCAGAGGCGCTGCACGAGCCGCGTGTCGAAGATTTCGTTGCTGAACCGGATGAGCGCGGCCTGATTGTGACCGATGACGAGCTCGAGTCCGCGCTCGCTGACCCGGCTGACGTGGGCGGGGTTTTCGCCCACGGCCAGGAACCGGGCCTGCTTCCAGCCGAATGACAGGATGTCCCGCAGGGAGATCAAGCCCCGCCGCCAGGCGCCGACGCCGAGGTAGTAGAGGCTTGCGCCGCGCAGCAGCGTGTTGTCCACGTCGAAGAACGCGATCGCGCGGGGAGGAGGTCCGGTCACCATGTGCGGATGAGTCTAGTTCGTCCGCGGGGGGGCGGCCGGGTCTGCACTCTCCCAGCTTGGCCCGCCTAGGCTGGAGGCATGGCTACCGCACTCCTCACCCTGATCGGCAAGCCCGGCTGTCACCTCTGCGATGACGCTCGGGACCTCATCGACAGCGTCGTGGAGAAGATCGCCGGCCACCCGTCCGCTCCCGAAATCGTGCTCGAGGAGCGTTCGATCCTCGACGACGCCGCGTTGCACGAGCAGTACGTCGAGGAGATTCCCGTGCTCCTCATCAACGGCAAGATGCACAACTACTGGCGGATTGACCCCCTGCGCCTGCGCACGGCCCTGCTGGAGGTGCGATGAGCATCCGGCACGTCGTCTCCTGGCGGCTCGCAGCGACGGACCCGGCCGAGAAGGCCGAGCACGCGGCCCGGATCATCGCCGGGCTGGAGTCCCTGGTCGGCGTGGTCGACGAGATCCGTTCGCTCACCGTCGGCGCTGATGTCGCCGGTGGCGACAACTGGGACGTCGTTCTGATCGCCGACTTCGACGACATGGAGGCGGTCGCCCGCTACCAGGCGCACCCCGAACACCAGAAGGTGGGCGCGTACATCCGGTCCGTCGTCGCCGCCCGCATGGCCGTCGACCTGGCCTTCTAGCCCCGCCCCATCCCCCCGCGAAACCGCACTTGTGCGCGTTATTCGCGTCGTTTAGCGCGCACTACTGCGGTTTCGCGGAGGTTTGCTGGGCGATGACTCGCCGCACGCGGTTGAGGAACGCCCGTTGGCGCGTGAACACATCGTCGGGTACCACCCGGATGACGCGCCACTGGTCGGTTTCGAAGATCTCGCGCCGAGTGATGTCCCCGCGAAAACGCTCTTTGTCTATCCGGTGCCCGTCGCCTTCGTACTCGAACAGGAGGCGGGCCCACGGGTAGGCGAGGTCGGGTTTCCCGAGGCGCCGCCCGTCGACGTCGAAAATCACCTCGTTGACGACAGGTTCTGGCAGGCCGTCATCGACGAGGATCAGCCGTAACCACGTCTCCGGGCGCGAATCCACGCCGGTGCGCACCCGGGCGATTGCCTCCCTGAGGTTCTTCGCGCCCCGGCGGCGGGCGCAGCGCAGCACGCCGGCTCTCAACTCGGCGATGGTGGCCAGCGGGGGCTCGCGGCCCGCGTCGGTGACCCGACCGGAGACGAGGTAGTCGCCGGCGGCAATGAGGTCGTAGAGCGTGAGGTGCGTAGCCAGCTGGCACCACGTCGATACCGGGTCGGTCACCACGAAGCCGTCGAGTTCCCGGAACCGGGACTCGATGCCGCCGAGCGCGTGTCCGACCACGCCGACGACGCGAGGCGGTTGGCCGCGCTCGTTCACGGCAACGTGGAGGGTCTGATCGTAGGCGAGGGACGGGGGCAGCGGGATCAGGTAGAGCTGCGCCGCCGTGATGTGGCTGAAGGCCTGGCCGGCGGGCATCCGCGGCAGGTAGCCCTCGCACCGGCCGTGCACGGCCGTGAAGTCGAGGTCGATCGCGCGCACGCCACGGGACGGTCGCTGCACGTCGGGGGCGAGCAGCCGGCCTCGTCCCAGGGTTTCCGGGGGAACATCCGTGGTGAGGAACGCACGTCCGCGGAGCGGCTCTGGGAGGATCGTTCGGTTTCGCACCCGGTCATGATGCCTTCTTCCGCCCGTGCGCGCCGAACCTGTCCACAGCCCACCGCGAGACTGCAGTTGTGCGCGCTAAAACGCCCGAATAACGCGCACAACAGCGGTTTCGCGGGGAGGAGAAGGGGGAGGGAACGGGGGTTAGGGCTCGAGGCGGGTGGGGCCGCGGAACAGGTAGGTGACCTCGCGGATGCTGGTCTGGTGCAGCATGAGCATCAGCACCCGGGCGAGGCCCATGCCGAAACCGCCGTGGGCCGGCACGCCGTAACGGAAGAAGTCGAGGTAGGTCTCGAGCTCCTCCGGGTCGAGGCCCTTCTCCTTCGCCTGCTCGACGAGCACGTCGATGCGGTGCTCGCGCTGGGCTCCGGTGGAGATTTCGGTGCCGTTGAAGATCAGGTCGTAGCTGTTGGTGAGGCCCGCGTCGCCCTCGTGGCGCATGTGGTAGAACGGGCGGATGCTCGACGCGTAGTCGGTGAGGAAGACGAACTCGTGGCCGTAGGTCTCCTTGACGTACGCGGCGATCCGGCGCTCGCCCTCCGGGTCCATGTCGTCGTCGTCGCGCGGAACCTCGTAGCCGTGCTGCTTGACGATCTCCTTCGCCTCGGCGAGGGGGATGCGCGGGAACGGCTTGCTTGGAACGGTCACCTCGACGTCGAAGAGGGTCTTGACCTCGTCGCCGTGCTTCGCCTTGACGGCCGTGAATGCGGCGACGAGCAGATCCTCGTGCAGCGCCATGACGTCTTCGTGGCTGTCGATCCAGCTGATCTCCGAGTCGATGCTGGTGAACTCGGTGGCGTGGCGGCTGGTGAACGACGGGTCGGCGCGGAACGCGGGCCCCACCTCGAACATCTTGCCGAAGCCGGCGGACTGCGCCATCTGCTTGAAGAACTGCGGGCTCTGCGCGAGGTAGGCCTTGGTGTCGAAGTACTCAACCTCGAACAGCTCCGCACTGGACTCGCTGGCGCTGGCCATCAGCTTCGGGGTGTGCAGTTCGATGAAGTCGTTGTCGACCCAGTAGGTCCGGAGCGCGTGCTCGAAGGTGGTCTGGATGCGGAAGATGAGGTTCTGCTTCGGGTTGCGCAGGTCGAGGAAGCGCCAGTCCATGCGCTTGTCCAGGCTGGAATCGGCCGCGATCGGCGTTTCCGGGATCGCGAGGGTGACGATCTCCAGCGTGGCCAGCTTGATCTCGATGCCGCCGAGCTTGACCCGCTCGTCGTGCTTGAGCTGGCCGGTCACGGTGACGAAGCTGCCCTGCGAGAGCGACGAGATGCTCGTGGCCGGCTCGTCGGCGATGACCACGCCGTCGGCATCCGAGTTGCGCGGATTGACCAGCTGCACGGCGCCGGACTCGTCGCGGAGCACGACGAACTGCACCTTCTTCTGGTCTCGCACCGTCTCGACCCACCCGGACACGGAAACGGGGCCGTCGTCGAGGGCGGACAGGTTCTTGATCAATACGCGCGCATTCACGTGGCAAGTTTAGCCGAACGGCTCTCGGCGAATTCGCGGCCGGGCCCTCCGTAGACTGGAACACGTGGTAGCTAGCCAGATACATCTCGTGCGGCACGGTGAGGTTTTGAACCCCGAGCGCGTCCTTTATGGAAGGCTGCCGGGATTCGGCCTCTCCCCCCTGGGGCAGAAGATGGCCGAGGCAGCCGCGGCAGACCTGGTCGACCGGGGTCGCCCGGTCGCACGCGTCGTCTCCTCACCGCTGCAGCGCACGCGGGAATCGGCAGAGCCGATTGCCGCCCTGTTCAACCTGCCGGTCTCCACCGACGACCGCCTGATCGAGCCGCAGAACCGCTTCGAGGGAACCAGGCTGACCGGCCCGGGCGGCGCGCTCCGCGACCCGCGAAACTGGCCCTCGCTGACGAATCCGCTCCGCCCGAGCTGGGGTGAGCCCTTCCGGTCGATCGCAGGGCGGATGCTCGCCGCCGTCGACGAGGCCTGGCGCTCGGTCGAAGACGGAGACGTCGTGCTCGTCAGCCACCAGCTGCCGATCTGGATGGTGCATCGCGCGCTCACCGGCGACCGCCTGCCCCACGACCCGCGCAAGCGCCGCTGCGAGCTCTCGAGCATCACGACCCTCTCCCGGCGAGGCGAGGCCTTCGTCGAGGTCGGCTACGCGAACCCGGCCGGGCACCTCCAGGTGCTGGCCACGGATGTCGGAGCGGTATGAGGCGCCCCCGTTTCCTGACCGTCCTCGCTGCGGCTGCGACACTGTCCATCCTGCTCGCCGGATGCGCCTCCGACCCGCTCGCCGAGCAATACCGCGAGGGCAGCAGCAAGGGCTTCATCGCCGGGGACGGCAGCTGGACCGAGATCCCCGCGGCCAAGCGCGGCGACGCCGTGGCCTGGAGCGGGACCACCGAAAACGGCAAGGCCGTGTCCTCGTCCGATTACGCCGGCCAGGTCGTCGTCCTCAACTTCTGGTACGCCAGCTGCGCTCCGTGTCGTGCCGAAGCCCCCGACCTGCAAAAACTGAACCAGGAGTTCGAGGGGAAGGGCGCCGCGTTCCTCGGCGTCAACGTGCGCGACCGGGCCGCCAACGCGATCGCGTTCAACGACACCTACGGCATCACCTTTCCCTCGGTGATGGACGTCGAGGACGGCAGCATGCAGCTGGCGTTCAGCGGGAGCATCCCGCCCAACGCCGTGCCCACGACCCTGGTCCTGGACAGCTCCGGCCGCGTGGCCGCGCGGATTCTCGGCCGGGTGTCGTCGCCGTCAATCCTGAAGACCTTCATCCGCGACACGATCGCCGAGGACTCGTAGGCGTGGGTGATCCGTTCGGGGAACTCGTCTTCAGCGGCCAGCTTCTCATCGCGATCCCGATTGCCGTGCTGGCCGGACTCGTCTCCTTCGCGTCTCCGTGCATCCTCCCGCTCGTGCCCGGCTACCTCGCCTACATCGGCGGCTTCACCGACGGGCGCACGCCGGCCAGGGGTGATCGCAGCGGCCGGAACCGGCTCCTCGCCGGCGTCGGCCTCTTCATCCTCGGATTCACGCTCGTTTTCGTGCTCACCGGCGTGATGTTCGGCGCGGCGGGATTCTGGCTCAACCAGTACCGCGACCTGATCACCCGCGTCGCGGGCGGCATCGTCGTGCTGCTCGGGCTCGTCTTCATCGGCCAGTTCGGCGCCATGCAGCGCACGGTCAAGTCCTCGTGGCGTCCGCGGATGGGGCTCGCCGGGGCGCCGGTGCTCGGCGCCGTCTTCGCGATCGGCTGGACACCGTGCACCGGGCCGACGCTCACCGCGATCAATTCCCTCAGCCTGAGCTCGGGGTCACCCTGGCAGGGCGGCCTGCTGGCCCTCTTCTACGCCCTCGGCCTCGGCATCCCGTTCCTGCTGATCGCCCTCGGCCTCAACTGGGCGACCGGAGCGGTCGCATTCCTGAAGCGGCATATTCGGGTGATCAACCTGATGGGCGGCGCCCTGCTCATTCTCATCGGCCTGCTCATGGTCAGCGGCGTCTGGAACGCCTGGCTCCTCGATCTCCAGGGGGTGATTGGCAACTTTGTCCCGGCCATCTGACCATTACGACTCCCGCCCGGCCCGCTCCGGCGTCGACGTCACCCAGCCGCGGCTCGGCACGACGGGCTGGCTGCGCTGGTTCTGGCGCCAGCTCACGAGCATGCGCACGGCGCTGTTCCTGCTCCTGCTGCTCGCGATCGCGGCCGTTCCCGGCTCGCTCGTGCCGCAACGCAGCTCCGACCCGAACGGCGTCACCCAGTACTTCGCGAACAACCCGGACCTCGCGCCCGCCCTCGACACCATCCAGGCCTTCGATGTGTACTCCTCGGCCTGGTTCTCCGCGATCTACCTTCTGCTCTTCGTCTCCCTGATCGGCTGCGTGATCCCGCGCACGAAGCACCACCTGCAGGCGCTCCGAGCCACACCCCCGAAGACCCCGGCCCGCCTGGCCCGGCTGGCCGGGTTCACCACCCGCGACGCCCCCGCCGGCACGGATCCCGCGGCCGCGATCGATTCCGCGCGCGGGCTCCTCAAGGAGAGCGGCTACCGCGTCGCCCGGTTCGACACAGAGCGGGAGGCCTCCGTCTCGGCCGAGCGCGGCTACCTCCGCGAGACCGGCAACCTCGTCTTCCACTCGGCCCTGGTCGGCATCCTGATCACCGTCGGATTCGGCAGCGGATTCGGTTTCAGTGGTCAGCGCGTGCTCGTCGAAGGCCAGACCTTCGTGAACTCGCTGCTGGCCTATGACTCCTTCAACCCCGGACGTTTCTTCGACGACGCCAGCCTCGACCCCTACAAGTTGAAGCTCGACGACTTCACCGTCGACTACGAGACCGAGAACCTCAAGGCCTTCGGTCAGCCGCTCGACTTCACCGCCGATGTCACGGTCACCCCGAGGGGCGAGGACCCCGAGCCCGCCGCGGTCAAGGTCAACGCTCCGCTCCGGACCGGCGGCACGGATGTCTACCTGCTGGGCAACGGCTACGCCCCGACCATCACCGTGAAGGACCCCGACGGCAAGGTCGTGTTCACCGACTCGATCCCGTTCCTGCCCCAGGATGCCAACCTCACCTCGCTCGGAGTAGTGAAGGTCCCCGACGGGTTGCCCGAGCAGCTCGGCATGATCGGTTTCTTCTACCCGACCCAGGCCGCATCCCAGTCCGGGGCGTACTTCTCGTCCTTCCCGGATCTCGAATACCCGCTGCTGACGCTCAACGTCTACGCGGGCGACCTCGGCCTGGATGAGGGCGTTCCGACATCCGTCTACTCGCTCGACACCGACAAGATGGAGCCGCTCGCCACCCGCACGACCACGGTCAAGCCGCTCGAGCTGAAGCCGGGCCAGACCGTGGACCTGCCGAACGGGCTCGGCTCGGTGACCTTCGAGGATGCCAACCCCGGCGCCGCGAAGGGGGACTTCTCCGGCTCCGTGCTGCGATTCGCCTCCTTCGACATCCACCACGACCCGACCCAGGGCTGGGTGCTCCTGTTCGCGGTGCTCGTGCTGCTCGGCCTGCTCACCTCCCTGTTCGTGCCGCGCCGCCGCGTCTGGGTGAAGGCGGTCCGGCAGGACGACGGCTCGGTGCGCCTCGAGTACGCCGGACTCGCCCGCGGCGACGATCCGGCCCTCGAAGCCGCGGTGGCCGCACTGGCCGACCGCCACAGCGCCCGGCTGACCTCGCCCGCGTCCGCGCCGCTCGCCCCCGCCCCTGAACAGACTTAGGCTGGCCTAGTGAATCTCAATGAGCTCTCGATCCTGAGCCTGTACTCCGCCATGGGCGTCTACGCGCTCGCGTTCATCGCTTTCTCGATCGACCTGGCCCGGCGTTCCTCCGCCGTCGGCGCGGTCCAGGCTGACGAGCTTTCGTCGCCCGAAGCCCGAGGCGCCGCCGGGGCGGCATCCGGGGGCACGACCACCCTGACCCGGATCAGCACGCGCATCGCGAACGACGCGGCCACGCCGTACGGCCGCTCGTCCAGCCTCCGGGTCGGCGTCTCGCTGACCGTGCTCGCCTGGGCGCTGCACCTGGCCGCCGACGTGCTGCGCGGCCTGGCCGCCGGCCGGGTCCCGTGGGCGAACATGTACGAATTCGCGATGACCGGAACCCTCCTCATCGTCACGGTCTTCCTGATCGTGCTGACCCGGGCCGACCTGCGCTTCCTCGGCACCTTCGTCACCGGCCTCGTGCTCATCCTGCTCGGAGTCGCGGCCCTCACGTTCTACGTCGAGGTCGCGCCGCTGCCGCCGGCGCTCCAGTCCGCGTGGCTGGTCATCCACGTCTTCGTCGCCTCGCTGGCCACCGGTTTCTTCGCTCTCGGCTTCGCCCTGAGCGTCGTCCAGCTGCTGCAGTTCAAGCGGGAGAGCCTTGCGGCCGACGCCCGGGCAGCCCGGCTGCGCTTCGTCGCAACGCTGCCCTCCTCGGTGACCCTGGAGAACCTCGCCTACCGGGTCAACATCATCGGGTTCATCCTCTGGACCTTCACTCTCATGGCCGGGTCCGTCTGGGCCGAGCAGGCCTGGGGCCGCTACTGGGGCTGGGACACCAAGGAGGTCTGGACCTTCATCATCTGGACCATCTACGCCGGGTATATCCACGCCAGGGCGACCCGCGGATGGCGCGGTTCCCGGTCGGCGTGGCTGGCGATCATCGGCTTCAGCGCCGTCTTGTTCAACTTCGGCATCGTGAACGTCTTCTTCAAGGGCCTGCACGCCTACTCCGGCCTGTAGAAAATCTCACAAGCTCAATCAGGATGCCGCTGAGTTGCGGAGAAAGTACCTTCATTTCGCTCGGGAAGGTACTTTTTCCGCGACTCAGTTGAGCTGGGTGGGGGCTGCGAGATCGCCTAACCAGCGAGGAGCGCGTGGGTGCGGGCCAGGCGGTCCAGCCACCAGTCGCGACGGTCGTCGGCCGCCGCGTGGCGCTCGAGCAGCGCCGGATCGGGAGTGACCCGGCGCACGGCAACGCGACCCTGGACCGGGATGAGCGGCTCGTTCGTGACATCCGCGGCCAGCAGCGCGGCCGTTCCGAGGCCGCAGTCGAACGACAGGTCGGGGATGGCAGCGGCGAGGTGCGCGCCCATCGAGATCCCGATCGAGGTGTCCAGCGCGCTCGAGACGACGACGGGCAGCCCGGCTTCGCGGGTGATCGACAGCGCCGCACGGATGCCGCCGAGCGGCTGGGCCTTCACCACCAGGATGTCCGCCGCATTGGCCCGGGCCACCGCGAGCGGGTCATCGGCGCGGCGCACGCTCTCGTCGGCGGCGATCGGCACCCCCATGTACCGAGTGCGGACCCGGATCTCGGCCAGCTCCTCGACGGTCGCGCAGGGCTGCTCCACATACTCGAGGTCGAACCCGGCCAGGGCGTGCATGGCGTGCTCGGCCTCGTCCACATTCCAGAGCCCGTTCGCGTCGACGCGGATGCGCCCCTCCGGCCCGAGTGCCGCGCGCACGGCGCGCACCCGCGCCACGTCCTCGGCCAGGGTGCGGCCCGGATCGGCGACCTTGACCTTCGCGGTGCGGCAGCCGGGAAAGCGGGCCAGGACCGCGGCCACGGCCTCGGGTTCGACCGCGGGCACCGTGGCGTTCACCGGCACGCTCGTGCGCAGCAGCGCGGGCGTTTCGTGCCAGCCGAAATCGATGGCTGCCCGCAGCCAGGCCGCGGATTCGGCATCGTCGTATTCGGCGAACGGCGAGAACTCCGTCCAGCCGTGCGGGCCTTTCAGGAGCAGGGCCTCGCGGCTCTCCAGCCCCCGGAACCGCGTGACCAGGGGCAGGGAGACAACGCGCGCGGTACCGAGCAACTCGTCCAGTGAGGGCAGCATCCCCCCAGTCTGGCACTCGAGCGCGACGGAGACCGTCAGCCTCGGCCCGGTCAGGTCAGAGAACATCCCGCATGAACGCGTTGTCCGGCTCGGGGCCGACGTCCGCGCCGTTGTTGTTCGGCTTGGTGTTGACCAGGACGACGGAAATCCCGGGCGCAATCAGCAGGTAGGCATCCTCGATGCGGCCTTCGCCGCTGTTCACGCGCAGCCAGTACGGCCGGCCCGCCGCCAGCGCCGTGGCCAGTTCTTCCTGGACCGACGCGACGGTGCGCCCGCCGAGGGAGTACGGCCGGCCCCCGTAGACGATGTCGATCCGGTTCACGGCGTCCCCTTCGTCAGCGTGGTCGGCGTCGGATGCGGCTCGGGAACGATCTGCAGCCCACCGGAGGAATTGGCGGTGAACATGAGCGCTTCGATCCATTCCCGGTTCAGGCTCGGGGTTCGGGCGCCGAAGTACTTGTAGGCGATCGGGATGCCCGGATTCAGCCAGATGGTGCTCCGGCCGCCGCCGCCCTGCGGGTCGTCCCTCCACGTGAAGTAGAAGGACTCTCCGCGGCGCAGCTTGGCGCCGATCACGACCTGGATGTGCGCGAGTATTCGATCGTCGAAGTCAGCCGTGAGCGTCGAATCGTATGTCAGCTTGCCCATTGCACCGCTCCCCGTTCCCCGGTCTTGTGAGAGTACCTCGGTTCGAGGCGCGCCCACCATGCTCAGTTCGGGGGGTACTCAATCCCTCAGGTAGCGTTCCAGGCGCGGCACATGCAGGAGGGCCAGTGCGCGCTTTTCGATCTGCCGGACCCGTTCCCGGGTCACGCCCTGGATCAGCGCGATCTGGTCGAGGGTTCTGGGGGCGTCGCCGTCGAGACCGAACCGGGCCTGGAGGATGGCGCGTTCCCGGGGTGGCAGCGCGTCCAGGTAGAACGTGATGTCCGCCGCCCGCAGGGCGATGGTGGCGTATTCATCCGGCTGGGGCAGGTCGTCGTCGATGATCAACTCGGAGATGTCCCCGATGCCGTCCCCGACGGGAGCGTGCAGGGAAATGGGTTCGTTGTCGTATTGCAGCAGTCGAGCCACATCGCGGGCCGGAATCTGGGTGGCCTCGGCGAGTTCGCGCACGGTGGGGTCGCGGTCGAGCGTGCTCGTCAGGTCGCGGCGAATCCGCTTGATCTTGTTCAGCTTCTCCGCGGTGTGCACCGGGATCCGGATCATCCGGGACTTGTCCGCCATGCCGCGGTGGATGGCCTGGCGGATCCACCAGGTGGCGTAGGTCGAGAACTTGTACCCGGTCATGAAGTCGAACTTCTCGACCGCCCGCACGAGCCCGATGTTCCCGTCCTGGACCAGGTCCATGATCGGCACTCCGCGGCCGGAGTAGTGCTTCGCGATGCTCACGACCAGGCGCAGGTTCGCTTCGATGAAGTGGTTCTTCGAATGTCGTCCGTCGTGTACGAGCCACGCCAGTTCGCGTTCGAGGTCCGGGTCATCGATGTTTCCCTTGAGGAGTTTCTCCTCGGCGAACAGGCCCACTTCGATCCGTCGGGCGAGGTTCACCTCGTCTTCGGCGGTGAGCAGGGCGCCCTTGCCGATCCGGCGGAGGTAGTCGCCGAAGGCGTCGGTGGAGGCCCGGCCGTACCGAGCGCTCGACGGGGCGGAATGCGCGGTGATCGTCATGACATCACCACCCGTCCGGCGAAGCTCGCGGCCGCTCGTTCGAATGACGCGTAATAGGTTCTCTCACGGAGAAGCCCCAGGTGAGTGACTTCGAAGGCGCCCTCGACCTGCTGGATGAATCCCAGCACCGCCGACGCCTCCCCGTCGGCAATCGACCGGTCGCAGATGCGCCATTCTGTGGGTGAGAGTTCGGTAATTCGGACTTCGAGACGGTTCATACCGTCATCTGCGACGTTATTCATGACACCTCCGGGTCGTACCAAGGACACAAGTACATAACGCGCAGGAATGGCGCTCAAGGGGGTTGACATTCCCGCGCCGAGCGGCCAATCTTTGTCCTCCGAATGGGGGACCGCCGACGAGGACCGGAGCCCCGCGTAGTCTTGCTGCATGACCGAACAGGTGTCCGAAATCTTTGACCCAGGCCAGTGGCGGGATGTCGCCGGCTTCGACACCCTCACCGACGTGACCTACCACCACGACCTGACCGGCCGGATCGCCCGCGTGGCGTTCAATCGGCCAGAGGTGCGCAACGCCTTCCGCCCGCGCACCGTCGACGAACTCCACGCGGCGCTCGAGGACGCACGCACGAACCCGCGCATCGGGGTCGTGCTGCTGACCGGGAACGGACCCAGCCCGAAAGACGGCGGCTGGGCGTTCTGCTCGGGGGGAGACCAGCGCATCCGCGGCCGCGACGGCTACAAGTACGCCGACGGCGAGACGGCGTCGGGGATCGATGCCGCGCGCGGCGGGCGGCTGCACATCCTCGAGGTGCAGCGCCTCATCCGCTTCATGCCCAAGGTCGTCATCGCGGTCATCCCCGGGTGGGCCGCCGGCGGCGGACACTCCCTGCACGTGGTGTGCGACCTCAGCATCGCCAGTGCCGAGCACGGCAAGTTCAAGCAAACGGATGCCGACGTGGGCTCCTTCGACGCCGGCTACGGCAGCGCGTACTTCGCCCGCCAGGTCGGCCAGAAGGCGGCCAGGGAGGTCTTCTTCCTCGCCCGCGAATACTCCGCGCAGCGCGCGCTCGAGATGGGCGCCGTGAACGCCGTCGTGCCGCACGCGGACCTGGAGGCGGAAGCCCTCGACTGGGCCCGCGAAATCCTGACCAAGTCACCCACCGCCATCCGGATGCTCAAGTTCGCGTTCAATGCCGTCGACGATGGCCTGGTCGGCCAGCAGGTGTTCGCCGGTGAGGCCACCCGCCTGGCCTACGGGACGGACGAAGCGGTCGAGGGCCGCGACGCCTTCCTCGAGAAGCGCGAGCCGGACTGGGGTCCCTACCCCTGGCAGTTCTAGGCGCGTCCATGACGAGGGCGCTGATCGTTGTTCCGGCGGACAACACCACCAGGCTGCTGGCCCTGCTGCGGTCGGCGCTCACCGGGGAGGGCGACGCCGTGATGCCGGTCCCAGGGAGCGCGGGCGCCCGGCCGAGCGGAACCGTGCCGCGCCGGGTCGCCGTGGTGATCGAAACGTCCGGCTCGACCGGCGCCCCGAAGCGGGTGATGCTCAGCACGGACGCTCTGCTGGCCGGAGCCGCGGCGTCGAACGTGGCCCTCGGCGGCCCGGGGCAATGGCTGCTCGCCCTGCCCGGTCACTACATCGCGGGGGTGCAGGTGCTGGTGCGCTCGATCGCGGCCCAGACCACGCCGCTCGTCCTGCCGCCGGGCGGGTTCGACCCGGCCGCCTTCATCCGGCTCGCGGAGCGGCTCGGCGAGCCCCTCCGGTTCACCTCCCTCGTGCCCGTGCAACTGGCCCGGCTGATGGATGCCGCGGCCCAGGACCGCCCCAGCCTGGCCGTGCTCCGGCGCTTCACCGCCATCCTCGTCGGCGGCCAGGCGGCCCCGCCGGAGCTGCTCCGCCGCGCGGCCGAACTGGACCTGCGGGTCGTGCGCAGCTACGGCTCGTCGGAGACCGCCGGGGGCTGCGTGTACGACGGGGTCCCCATCGGCGACACGAGGGTTCGGGTCGTCGACGGGCAACTCGAGATCACCGGCGCCGTGCTGGCCGAGGGGTACCTCGGTGACGCGAGACTGACCGCGGAGCGCTTCGTGAGCGAGCACGGGGTGCGCTGGTACCGCACCGGCGACCTCGGTTCCGTGGATGCCCGGACCGGCCTCGTGCGCGTCTTCGGCCGCGCCGACAACGTCATCATCTCCGGCGGCGAAAAGGTGTCGCTCGACGCGGTCGAACGGGTCGTGCGCACGCTCCCCGGCCTCACCGAGGCGGTCGTCCTCGACGCCGACGACGCGGAGTGGGGCCAGGTCCCGGTCGTCGTGCTCCCCACCGCCCGGGCGGAAGGCGGCGTCCCTCCGGCCGACCTGGCGCGCGTTCGCGGGGCCGTGGCATCCGCGCTGGGCAGGGCGGCGAGGCCGGCACGGGTCGTGGCCGTGGCCGAGATCCCGGTGCTGGCCTCGGGCAAGCCGGACCGGCAGGCGTTGCGCCGGCTGCTCGCCTCGGCCCCGTAGCCCGGCCCGGAAGCCCGGCCCAGTAGCATGAGTGCGTGGCACACGGAGTGCGGCCGGTCAGGCCCAAAATGCAGCGGTTGAATCCCGCCGAACGACTCGCCCAGGCGAGCGGCTCGGCCAAGAACGGTGCGGCCAGGAGCGGATCGCCGAAGAACGGCCCGCCGCGCAAGGGCCCGGCGAAGGTCAAGCCGGCCACGGCGGCCGACTGGGTTTCCGGGGCCAGGCTGCGCACCCTCCCGCTCGCGATCGCCCCGGTCGCCCTCGGCACCGGCGCGGCGATCGTCGCCACCGGCCCAGGGGTCTTCTACCCGGAGCGGGCGCTGCTCGCCCTCGTGGTCGCCCTGTGCCTGCAGATCGGCGTGAACTACGCCAACGACTATTCGGATGGCGTGCGCGGCACGGATGCCCACCGTGTCGGCCCGGCCCGGCTGACCGGGTCCGGGGCGGCGAGACCCGCCGCTGTCCTGAGCGTGGCGCTGGCCTTCTTCGCCCTCGCGGCCCTGGCCGGGCTCGCCCTCGTGGTGATGACCCAGCAGTGGTGGCTGCTCCTCGTCGGCGCCGCGGCCATCGGGGCGGCCTGGCTCTATACCGGGGGCAAGAAGCCGTACGGGTACTTCGGCCTGGGCGAACTGTTCGTCTTCGTCTTCTTCGGGCTGGTGGCCACGCTCGGAACGACCTACGTCCAGGCGGGGACGGTCAACACCGAAAGCTGGCTGGGCGCGGTCGGCATCGGCCTGGTCGCCTGCGCGGTGCTCATGGTCAACAACCTGCGCGACCGCGAGACCGACAAGAAGGCGGGCAAGCGCACGCTCGCGGTCCTGATCGGCAACGTGGCCTCCCGCGTCGTCTTCTGCGTCTTCCTGATCGCGCCGTTCGGGATCGCGCTGTTCTTCACGATCTTCTACCCGCTGGCGTACTTCACGTTCTTCGTGCTGCTGCTGGCGCTGCCGGCCTGCCTGATCACCGTGACGGCGAAGACGTCACGGGAGTTGATCCTGGCCCTGCAGCTCACCAGCCTGGCCGCGCTGGGCTACGGGGTGCTGCTCGGGCTCGCTTTCGCGCTCTAGCCTTCGCGTCCGGCCTGCTCGTCACGGGCGCGGTCGAGGCGGTCGAGCACCGCGTCTTCCGACTCGGCGTCCGGGTGAACCGGCTCCGAAGCGGGGTGCCGAGCCGCATACAGGTCGCGGGCGACGTTCTCCCGGGGCGTGCGCAGGAAAATGTACGAGAGGCACAGCCCGATCACCGCGGCGACGAGCGCGGCGAGCCACCACTCGATCCGCAACGCAAGCAGAACCCCGAGCGGGACCGCGAACATCAGCACGCGCAGGAGCGAGTAGGACAACCAAGCGGGAACGGCCTTCATCCCTCCAGCTTAGAACCGGGCGCCTCTGCGGGCGCTCACCGTACTCTCGGCCGCGCGGCCTACAATCAGGTATGCCCAAGCTGCTGATCGGTCTCGGACTGGTTGTTGTCATACTCACCGTCTACACGCTCGTGGACTGTGCCCTCGCCGATCGCAACCGCATCCGCGGACTTCCCCGCTGGGTCTGGATCTTCGTGCTGGTCCTGGTGCCGGTGATCGGCCCCCTGCTCTGGCTGTTCGTCGGTCGAGGCCGCGCGGGCGGCTCCGGTGGTCGAACGACTCGTTCGCTCGCCCCCGACGACGACCCGGAGTTCCTCCAGGGCCTCAAGCGAGAGAGCCAGCAGCAGGAGCGAATCCGGCAGATGGAGCAGGAACTGGCCGACCTCGACAAGCCCGACCCCCGCACCGGCGGGACCCCCGGGCCGGCCGGAGCCCCCGGCTTCAACCCTCAGCAGCCCGATCCGGGTGAGGGTGAACAGCCCGACCGCCGGGACGTCTGAGCCCGTCGGTGCCTGAATCCGCGGTGGCTGAATCCGCCCCGGGCGACAGCCCGGCGACAGCCTTCAGCGTCGCGCTGCTTGGCGAATTCGTGCGCCTCGGCGTGCGCGATGTGGTGCTCTGCCCGGGGTCGCGTTCGCAGGCCCTCGCCCTCGCCTGCGCCGAACTCGAACGGATCGGGCGGATCCGTCTGCATGTGCGCCTGGACGAACGCGGAGCCGGCTTCCTCGCGCTGGGCATGGCCGTCGAAACCGGCGTCCCGGCGCTCGTGATCACCACCTCCGGGACGGCCGTCGCGAACCTGCACCCCGCCGTGCTCGAAGCCCACCATTCCGGCGTCCCGATGATCCTGCTCACCGCCGACCGGCCCGATGAACTGCGCGGCATCGGGTCGAACCAGACAACGGTGCAGCCGGGCCTGTTCGGCGGGGCCGTGCGGCTCAGCGTCGACGAGCCCGCCCCGGTCGGCGGCGCCGGCGAGCAGCGCGGCGCCCTCGCCCTCGCCCGGCGGGCGCTGGAGGCGGCGGCCGGCATCAAATCGACCGGCATCAAGTCGACCGGCATCACGTCGACCGGGATCCGGCCGGCCGGCCCCGGCCCGGTGCAGCTGAACCTGGCCTTCCGGGAACCGCTCTCGAGCGCGGTGACCCTGACCGGCGACGAGCCGCCCGCCGAGGCCGACCCGCCTGCCTCCGCCCGGCCCGAGGCCGACCGGCCCGCGTCCGACCGGCCGCTGGCGGTGGCCGCGGGTCCGCGCACGGTCGTCATCGCCGGCCACGCGGCCGGCCCGGCGGCCGAGGAGTTCGCCCGCGCCGGCGGCTGGCCGCTGCTCGCCGAGGTGTCCAGCGGTGCCCGCTTCGGGCCCACCCTCGTGGCGGCCTACCGGGAACTGCTGCGCGACCCCGACTTCGGCGGACGGATCGAGCGCGCGATCGTGTTCGGTCACCCGACGCTCAGCCGGGAGATCCCCGCCCTGCTCCAGCGGGGCGACGTTGAGGCCATCGTCGTGGCCTCGCCGGGCGCCGAGAGGTACAACCCCGGTCACCGGGTGGCGCACTTCGCTGCCGCGGCCCGGCCGGACGAGGAGGCCGCCGCAGCAGCGGCGACCCCGGAAGCACGGGAGTGGCTCGGCCGATGGGTGATGACCAGCCGGCAGATCCTCGCGGCCGACCCGGCACTGGCCGCCGCGCCGATCGATGAGCGGGGCATCGGCCGCGCCGAACTCGCCTTCATGCGCGCCCCGGTCACCCGCCCCATGCTCGTGGATGCCCTCTGGCGCGCGTCGTGGCCGCACGACCGGCTGGTCCTCGGTGCGTCCCGCCTGATCCGGGAGGCCGACAGCCGCGTGCCCGGCAAGAAGATCAGCGTGCACGCCAACCGCGGCCTGGCCGGGATCGATGGCACCGTCGCCACGGCCATCGGAATCGCGCTGGCCGGCCAGGCGGGGCCGGATCCCCGTTCGACCGGGACCACCCGGCTGCTGCTGGGCGACCTGGCCCTCCTGCACGACGCCGGATCGTTGCTCCTGGCGCCGGGGGAGCCGCTGCCCCGCCTGCAGGTCATCGTGGGCAATGACGGGGGAGGCAGTATCTTCGACGGCCTCGAGGTGGCCGCATCGGCTCCGGCCGCGGCCCTCGACCGCGTGCTGTTCACGCCGCAGCGGGTCGACCTGTCCGCGCTGGCTTCGGCCTACGGCTGGGAGTACAGCCGCGCGGCGACCCGGAGCGAGCTCGAACGGGCGCTGACCGGTCCCCCTCGCGGCCCGAGCATCCTCGAAGTTCCGCTCGCCCGGTAGCCGCCTGCACCGGTGCCCGCTGTAGTGTTGGCGGATTGACCACGGACGGATTGACCACGGACGAAGGGGCTCGGCATGGGCGCGAAGGCGAAAATCGAAAAGTTCTGGACGGGCGACCCGATCGACTCGCTCCGCGTGAATCCGGGATTCAGCCTCGCCGACGTCGACACGACGTCGACCCCCGGCTTCGACGGCAAGAAGAAGCACTCGGTCGAGGCGCTGCGGAAGGGCGCCAGCATCTTCCGTCACCAGCAGGAGATGTTCTTCGCCGGCAGCCAGGACGGGGACGAGCGCAAGGTGCTCCTCGTGCTCCAGGCCATGGACACCTCCGGCAAGGGCGGAATCGTTCGCCACGTCGTCGGCGCGGCCGACCCGCAGGGCATCGACCACTTCGCCTTCAAGGCGCCCACGAAGGCCGAACTCTCCCACGACTTCCTCTGGCGCATCCGCAAGCAGCTTCCCGGCGCCGGCCGGATCGGTGTCTTCGACCGCTCCCACTACGAGGATGTGCTGATCACCCGGGTGCGGGAGCTGTTCCCGCTGGAGACGATCGACGAGCGCTATGACGACATCAACGCGTTCGAGCAGGAGCTCACCGACGACGGCACGACGGTCATCAAGGTGATGCTGCACATCAGCTCCGACGAGCAGAAATCGCGCCTCGCCGAGCGGCTCGACCGGCCGGACAAATACTGGAAGTACAACCCGGGAGACGTCGACGAGCGGCTGCACTGGCCCGCCTACCAGGAGGCCTACCAGGTCGCCCTTGAGCGCACCTCGACGACGGCGGCCCCGTGGTTCGTCATCCCGGCCGACCACAAATGGTACGCCCGCCTCGCGGTGCAGCACCTGCTGATCGACGCGCTCACCCGGATGGAGCTCAGCTGGCCGGAAGCGGACTACGACATCAAGACGGAAAAGGCCCGCCTCCGCGCGTCCTGAGCGGCGGGGTCAGTCGAAGGCCTCGACGACCGGTCGGAACTTCATCCGAGTTTCGGCGAGTTCCTTCTCCGGGTCAGAGTCCAGCACGATGCCGCAGCCCGCGTACGCGGTAACGTCACCGTCCGGACCGACCTGGGCGCAGCGCAGGGCGATGGCCCACTCACCGTCGCCGTCGGCGCCGACCCAGCCCACCGGCCCCGCGTACCGACCGCGGTCGAACGGTTCCAGTTCGCGGATGAGCGCGAGGGCGCTCGCCGTGGGGGTGCCGGCCACCGCGGCGGTCGGGTGCAGGGCGGCGATCAGGTCCAGCGAGGTGGAGCCGTCACTCAGCGTGCCCTCGAGGTCGGTCGCGAGGTGCCACAGGTTCGGCAGTTTCACCGTGAACGGGATCTCGCTCGTGGTGATGTGCGAGGTGTGCGGGCGGAGCGACTGGAGCACGCTCTGCACGGCGAACTCGTGCTCGTCGCCGTCCTTGGTCGAGGTCGCCAGGGCCAGGGCGGCCTCGGTGTCGGCGACGGGATCCGCCCCCCGCGAGATCGTCCCGGCGAGCACCCGGGCGTTCACCTCGCCGTGGTCGGCCCGGATCAGGGTCTCCGGGCTCGAGCCGAACAGGCCGTCGACGGCGTAGGTCCAGCAGTCCGGGTAGCCGAGCGCGAGCTCGGTGATCGGCCGGCGCAGGTCGGCCGCGGCGGGGAGCCGTCCGGCCAGGTCGCGTGCGAGCACGACCTTGCTCAGGTCCTGAGCGGCAATCCGCCCGACCGCCTCGGCGACCGCGGCCCGGTAGCCGGCTGCCGACAGGGACCCGGGGCCCAGGGCGACCCGGTATTCGTCGCCCAGGGGGTGCAGCTCGAGCGGGATGTCCGGCGCGTCGGAGCCGGTGGGCCAGATCCTGGTCACCCAGCACTGTCCGTCCTCCCGGCCGACGATGACCTGCGGCACGATCAGCACGCTGGCCTCGGCGGAGGACTCGTCGAAGGCGAAGGCGCCGAACGCGAGCAGTCCGGTGCCGGTGCGGGCGAGCGGGTCGGTCACCGCGGCCGCTTCCACGACGCGGCGCCAGGCGAGTGCGGCATCCGTCATGCGGCCCGGCCCGGAGAACTCGAGCCGAAGCGCGGTGCCGATGCCGGCCAGGCCCTGGCCGCGGCGCATCCAGAGCAGCGGGTCGCGCCGGTCGAGCAGCGGAATGAGTTGACGGATGTCGGGAATCGGGGTGGTTTCGACCGTCAGGGCCTGCACATTCACGGGTCCAGACTACGCCCGAGTCCGGCGTGGCCCGGCCCGACCTAGACTGGATGGATGACTAGGGCAGACCTCAACAAGCAGCCGAAGCAGGTTGCCGCCATGTTCGACCAGGTCTCCACGCACTACGACCGCACCAACGCCGTGCTCTCGGTCGGCAACGCCGCGCTCTGGCGCCTGGCGACGACGAAGGCGGTCAACCCGCAACGGGGCGAGCGCATCCTCGACATCGCCGCCGGCACCGGAACCTCGAGCGTCGCCCTGACCCGCACCGGCGCGCACGTCGTCGCCGCCGACTTCTCCGGCGGGATGATCGAGGTCGGCCGCACGCGCCACGCCGACAACCCGAACCTCGAGTTCGTGCAGGCGGATGCGACGGCGCTTCCCTTCGCCGACAACGAGTTCGACGCCGTTACCATCTCCTTCGGACTCCGCAACGTGTCCCCGCCGAAGAAGGCGCTCGACGAGTTCTACCGGGTCGTCAAGCCGGGCGGGCGCGTCGTCATCTGCGAGTTCTCGACGCCGCCCTTCGGGCCGATCCGCGCCGGCTACCTCGCCTACCTCAATCACGTGATGCCCCGGATCGTCACGCTCGTCTCGTCGAACGCCGAGGCCTACGACTACCTCGGCGAATCGATCGCGGCCTGGCCGGACCAGGCCACGCTCGCCGGTTGGCTGCGGGACGCCGGTTTCGTCTCGGTCGCGCACCGCAACCTCACCCTCGGCATCGTCGCTCTGCACCGCGGGATCAAGCCGGCGGATACGCCCGTGGCGGACTCCTGATTTCTTCCCGGTTCCAATCGTTTAGGCTGACAGAGTGAAACCGAGCGCTCCCGTGATCCGCCGCAGTCCGTCGGTGACGTCGCAACTCGGCCTCCGTGACCGCATCTTCTCGACGGCCGCCGACCGTGGACTGGCCGCCGGCATCGACGCCGGCCTCGTGCAGGTGGAGTCCGGGTTGCTCGCCGAGGTCACGTTCGCCGACGACATCGCCAATGTGACCAGCCGTTACCTGCTGAATGCCGGCGGCAAGCGCGTGCGCCCGATGCTCGCCCTCCTCACCGCCCACCTCGGCGGCGGTTCGGTGCCCGACGTGGTGACCGCGGCGACCGCGATCGAGATCACGCACCTGGCCTCGCTGTACCACGACGACGTGATGGACGACGCCGACAAGCGGCGCGGCATCCCGAGCGCGCAGACCGTGTGGGGCAACTCCGTCGCCATCCTCACCGGGGACCTGCTGTTTGCCCGGGCCAGCCAGCTCATGGCCCGGCTGGGGGAGCGCGCGATCCGCCTTCAGGCGGACACCTTCGAACGCCTCGTCCTCGGCCAACTGCACGAAACCGTCGGCGCGCAGGGCGGCGCGGACCCGGTGCAGCATTACATCCAGGTGCTCGCCGACAAGACCGGATCGCTCATTGCGGCCGCCGCGCAGGCTGGCGTCGTGTTCTCCGGCGCCCCGGGCGAGCTCGAGCGTCCCGTCGTGATGTTCGGCGAAAGGATCGGCGTCGCCTTCCAGCTGATCGACGACGTCCTCGACCTGTCCCCCCAGCCGGAGTCGACCGGCAAGGTGCCCGGCACCGACCTGCGCGCCGGGGTGGCGACGCTGCCGCTCCTGCGGCTGCGGGAGCGAGCGCAAACGGATGCGGGCGCGGCCTCCCTCGTGAACCGGCTCGAGGAAGACGTGATGTCCAGCGGCGGCGCTCCCTCCGCCGCCGCCGACGCGGCCATCGCGGCGCTGCGGGAACACGAGGTCACCGCGGAGACGCTGGCCGAGGCACACGGCTGGGCCCGCGACGCGGTGGAGGCGCTGAGCCCCCTGCCGGCCGGATCCGTCAAGAAGGCGCTGACCCGCTTTGCCGAAACAATCGTCGAGCGATCCAGCTAGAAGGGCTCCCATGACCAAGTTGCGATTGGCCATAGTCGGCGCGGGGCCCGCGGGCATCTACGCCGCCGACATCCTGCTCAAGGCGGAGCGGAACTTCGACGTGTCGATCGACCTGTTCGACCACCTCCCGGCGCCGTACGGCCTGGTCCGGTACGGGGTCGCGCCCGACCACCCGCGGATCAAGGGCATCATCTCCGCGCTGCGGAATGTGCTCGATCGCGGGGACATCCGCCTGTTCGGTAACGTGCGCTACGGCACGGACATCACCCTCGAAGACCTGAAGAAGCACTACAACGCCGTGATCTTCGCCACCGGCGCCGTGCACGACGCCGACCTCAAGATCCCCGGCATCGACCTCGAGGGCTCCTACGGCGCGGCCGGATTCGTGAGCTGGTTCGACGGGCATCCCGACGTGCCGCGCACCTGGCCCCTGGACGCCACGGACGTGGCCGTCATCGGCAACGGCAATGTGGCGCTGGATGTCGCGCGCATCCTGGCCAAGCACGCCGACGACCTGCTCTCCACCGAGATCCCGGCCAACGTCTACGAGGGCCTGAAGGCGTCGCCGGTCACCGACGTGCACGTGTTCGGGCGCCGCGGACCGACATCCGTGAAGTTCACCCCGCTCGAACTGCGGGAGCTGGGCGAGCTGCGCGACGTGGACATCGTGCTCTACGACGAGGACTTCGACTACGACGGCGCGGCCAGGGACGCGGTCGCCAGCAACAAGCAGGTCTTCGTCATCGACAAGGTGCTGAACCAGTGGCGCCAGCGCGAAACCGGGACGGCGAGCCGCAGGCTGCACCTGCACTTCTTCGCAAAGCCGGTCGAGGTCGTCGACGACGGCACGGGCCGGGTCGGCGCGTTCCGGTACGAGCGCACCCGGCCGGATGGCGCCGGCGGGGTCGTCGGGACCGGCGAGATCCGCGAGCTGCCGATCCAGGCCCTCTACCGGGCGGTCGGCTACTTCGGCACGCCGCTGCCCGGCATCCCGTTCGACAAGAAGCGCGGCGTCATTCCCAACCGCGAGGGGCAGGTGCTCTGGAAGGGCGCCCCGTCGTCCGGTTCGGCCAGCGCCAACCAGCAGATGTACGGCGTCTACGTGACCGGGTGGATCAAGCGCGGTCCGGTCGGGCTGATCGGCCACACCAAGTCGGACGCGATGGAAACCATCAGGCACCTGATCAACGACCTCGGCAACTGGTGGCGGCCCGAGTCTCCGTCCGAGCAGAGCATCCTCGACTTGCTGCACGAACGCGGAATCCGATACACGAACCTGGCCGGGTGGCACAACCTCGACCTGCACGAGCTCGCCCTGGGCGCCGAGGACGGACGCACCCGCGTCAAGGTCGTCCCGCGCCCCGACATGGTCAACATCTCCCGCGCCGAATAGCCTCCCCGCTCATCCGCCGAACTGTGAGTTTGGCACCTTCCCGGGGTCCGGGAAGGTGCCAAACTCACAGTTCGGCGAAGGGGGATGGGGGGGATTGGCGAGGGGGATGGGGGTTAGCGGTTCAGGAGCTCGCGGACGGCGGACTCGAAGACGGCGAGGTGCGCCTCGACGTCTGCGGCGCTCGTGTCGGGGGACATCAGGGCCATGTTGTGGAACGGCGTGAGCAGGATGCCCCGGTTCGCCAGGTAGAGGTGCAGGAAGTCCTCGATCCCCTCGTCCGCGGCTTCGTGCGCCTCGGTTCCGGTGCGCGGGTAGGGCTTCACGAACCGGTACTCGGCGCGGGCGCCGAGCTGGTTGATCGCCCAGGGCAGCTCCAGCTCGTCCAGGATGGCCTGCATGCCCTCCGTGAACAGGGTCGCGGTGGCGATCATGCCGTCGAAGGCGTCATCGGTGAGCACGTGCTCGAGGGTGGCGCGCATCGCGGCGACCGACAGCGGGCTGCCGGCCAGCGTGCCGCCGACCCCGCCCATGTCGACGAGGTCGAGGTCGGTGCGGCCGAGCACCCGGTCGGCGATCTCCGCGGACAGGCCGTACGCGCCGCTCGGGATGCCGCCGCCGATGGCCTTGCCGATCACGACGATGTCGGGATCCAGGCCCCAGGCCTTCGTGGCGCCGCCCGGACCGGCCGAGAAGGTGTGCGTCTCGTCGATGATCAGGAGCGTCCCGTACTTGCGGGTGAGCTCGCGCACGGCCTCGTGGTAGCCCGGGTCGGGCAGCACGATGCCGATGTTCGTCAGTGCCGGCTCGATCAGCACGGCGGCGACATCCTCGTGCGCCAGCTGGCGCTCCAGGCCCTCGAGGTCGTTGAACTCCGCCACCCGGCTGGTCTGGGTGACATCGACCGGCGCTCCGACGTTGCCGGGGCGGCTCATGCCTTCCCCGTCCGGGCCGACGACGATCAGCGACTCGTCGACGCTGCCGTGGTAGCAGTAGCTGTGGAAGAGGATCTTCGGGCGATCGGTGAGCGCGCGTACCAGGCGGATCGCCCAGCGGTTCGCGTCGGTAGCGGTGAGCGAGAAGCTCCACCGGTCGACCCCGAACCGGCGGGTGAGCTCGGCGCCGACCCATTCGGCGTCTTCGGTCGGCAGCATCGTGGTCAGGCCGCCCTGCTCGTAGATGCGACGGCCGATGGCGTCGACCACGGCCTGCGGTGAATGCCCGGCCATGGCGCCGGTGTCGCCGAGTGCGAAGTCGATGTACTCGTGCCCGTCGATGTCGGTGACCCGGTTGCCCCGTGCCCCCGCGAGGTAGAGCGGGAACCCGCCGGCCTTCTTGTTCATCCACGTCATCGGCACCTTGCCGAAGAGATGCGTGGCGGCGGCGTACGCGGCGGCGGACTTCGGATTGCGGCTTGCGAAACTCGCCAGTTCGCGCTCGTGCAGGTGGACCAGTCTGTCGCGGTCGATCATCATGCTCCCTCGGGTTGACTCACGGATCTGCTGTGAGCCTACCGGGGCGCGGCCGGCGGCCGGCGGCGCGGTACCGCGACGCCCGGGAGTTCGACCGGCCCGGCTTTCGGCGCGGCTAGCGGAAGTTCACGAACTGCAGGGCGACGTCGAGGTCCTTGCCCTTGAGCAGCGCCATGGTCGCCTGCAGGTCGTCGCGGCTCTTCGAGCTCACGCGCAACTCGTCGCCCTGGATCTGGCTCTTGACGGTCTTGGGCGCCTCGTCGCGGATGATCTTGTTGATCTTCTTCGCGTTCTCCTGGTCGATGCCCGCCTTCAGGGAGGCCTCGATCCGGTATTCCTTGCCCGACGCATACGGCTCGCCGGCGTCGAGGCTGCGCAGCGAGATGCCGCGTTTGATCAGCTTGGCCTCGTACACCTCGAGGATCGCCTTGACGCGCTCCTCGCTGGTGGCCTTCATGAGCACCTTGTCGCCGCTCTGCTCGATCGAGGCTCCGACGTTCTTGAAGTCGTACCGCTGCACGACTTCCTTCTGCGCCTGGTGGAGGGCGTTGTCCGCCTCCATCTGGTCGACCTTGCTCACGATGTCGAACGTTGAATCTGCCATGCCTGCAATGCTACCGAGTTCCGCCCGAGCCGGGCGGGTGGCCCGATTCCTGCAGGTAGGCCAGTTGCGCGCGAACGGATGCCTCTGCGGCGAATCGCACCGCGGCATCCGCCTCGGCGTACACGCGATCGGTGACCTGCTCGACCGTCGCGTCCGGCCCGAGGTCGACCAGGGATCGGCGCACCTGGTCGAGGCGTTCGCGCCGGTGCGCGAGGTAGGCCTCGCAGATCGCCGCGAGGTCGGGCAGCGACGGGCCGTGGGCGGGCAGCACGGTGGCCGGTCCGAGCGCCCGCAGCGTGGACAGCGAGCGCAAGTACGGGCCGAGCGCGCCGTCGGGGTGGACGATCACGCTCGTTCCGCGCCCGAGGATGGTGTCGCCGGTGATCACGGAACCGTTCGGCCCGTCGTCGGGCAGGTGGAAACAGACGGAATCCGCCGTGTGGCCGGGCGTCGCAATGACACGGATGCGGGTTCCCGCGGCGCGGATCTCCTCCCCGGCCTGCAGGGGCTCGCCGTTGACGCAGAACGCGGGGTCGACTGCCCGCACCCGGGCGCCGGTCAGCCGCGCGAACCGCTCGCTCGCGGCGGTGTGATCGGGGTGGTGGTGAGTGATGAGCACGAGTTCGACCGGGCCCGCCCCGGCCAGCGCGGCCAGGTGGCCGTCATCGATCGGGCCGGGGTCGACCACCACGATCGACGTGGCGCCCGGCGCCGCAATGAGGTAGGAGTTGGTGCCGTCGAGAGTCATCGGACCGGCGTTTGGAGCGAGTCGCCTCCGCGTCAGGAGGCTGCTCCGGGCGATGCCGTGCCTACCCGATGTCCCGTCGTTGCCCATGATCGGCAGCCTACTATCGTGGCTTACATGCACCCCAGTGAAGCTCCCCGGCCGACGAACGACGCGGAGCCGGCAGCGACCGTCATCCTCCTGCGGGACTCCGCCCGGGGCATCGAAGTGCTCCT
Organism: Cryobacterium sp. Sr8; assembly: GCF_004403225.1. Taxonomy (NCBI): domain Bacteria; kingdom Bacillati; phylum Actinomycetota; class Actinomycetes; order Micrococcales; family Microbacteriaceae; genus Cryobacterium; species Cryobacterium sp. Sr8. Next base: position 47,514 of record NZ_SOHO01000068.1, read on the forward strand.
GCTCGAACGGCCGCATCATCGCGGGTCGTTTGCCGGTGCCTGGGTCTTCCCCGGCGGGCGCGTCGACCCGGAGGACGCAGCGGGGGTGGCGGCCGGCGACGAGCAGGCCGCGGCCCGGCAGGCCGCGGCGCGGGAGACGCGCGAGGAGACAGGCCTCACGGTGACGGTCGAGTCCCTGGTGACGGTCGCGCGGTGGACCCCGTCGGAGACCCAGGCGAGGCGCTTCCAAACCTGGTTCTACTACGCGAAGGCGCCCGGCGACCCGGTTGTGCTGAACCCCAACGAGAGCGTCGACCACATCTGGATTTCTCCCGGGGACGCCCTGGAGCGCCACGCCTCGGGACTGTTCCGGCTGGCGCCGCCGACCTGGGTGAGCCTTAGCGCGCTCGTGGGCGTCGACAGCGCCGATCACGCCCTCGCGCGGGCGCGCGCGGCCGCTCCCGACTACTTCGCGTCGCGGTTCCACGCCGACCCGCGCGTGGTCCTCTGGGAGGGCGACGTCTCCTTCGGCGCGCCGGAGCTCGTCGACGCGGAAGGCCCGAGGCATCGCCTGGACATGACCGTTCTGCCGTGGAGGTACCAGCGCACCTCCTGAGCCGCGACCGGACCGGCTACTGGGGCCGGGCCGTGCTCGAGCGCACGATGAGTTCGAACGGCATCGGGGTGTTGAGGCCGGCCTGGTCATGCTTGCCCGGATGCAGCTGGTCCAGGAGGATCTCCACCGCGGCCTCCCCCTGCCCCTTGGGGAACTGCGCGATCGTGCTCAGCCCGAAGAACTCCGCCAGCTCGTGGCCGTCGATGCCGATCACCGAGACGTCCCGCGGCACGACCATACCCAGGTCCCGAGCGGCCAGGATGCAGCCGATTGCCATCTCGTCGGACGCCGCGAAGATGGCGGTGGGCCGGTTGTGCGCCCGGCCGAGGAGCTGCTTGGCGGCCTGGTAGCCGCCGGGCATGGTGAAGTCCGCCGGTTGGAACAGCTCCGGCGACGGGTCGATCCCGGCCTCGGTGAGGGCGTACTCGTACCCGATGCGGCGGTTCGTCGGAAGGTGGAAGTCGAGGTCGAGTGCCTTGTTCCCGCCGATGTGCGCGATGCGAGTGTGGCCGAGGGCGAGGAGGTGCTCGGTCGCCAGCCGCGCGACGGCGACATCGTCGATGGTGAGCGTGCGCACGCCGGGAATCGGGCCGCCCACGCCCACGAGGGGCTTGCCGAGCGCGTGCAGGCGGGCCACCTCGTTCTCGGTGAGTTCGAGCGAGATCGCGATCACGGCATCCACCCGCTGGCGCAGCAGGAAATGCTCGAAGACGCTGCGTCGCTCTTCCCCGCCGCCGGTCAGGTTGTAGAGGGTGAGGTCGTAGCCGTTGCGCAGGAGGGTCTGCTGCGCGCCCTCGACGACGCTGGAGAAGAACCACCGGTTGAGAAAGGGCACCACGACGCCGATGTTCTTCATCCGGCCCGACGCGAGGCTGGATGCGGTGGAGGACACGACGTAGCCGAGTTCCCCGGCCGCGGCTTCGACCTTGACCCGGGTCGCCGGTGACACGTGGGCGCTGCCGCTGAGCGCGCGGGAAACGGTGGCGGTGGAGACGCCCGCAAGGCGGGCTACCTCGTCGATGCCGACCATGGGGTTTCCTAACCGGACTGAAGATGGGGGTCAGGAGGAATCATATCGACGCCGGGAGCGCGCCGATCGCACCGCTGATTTCTCACTGGGGCCCTGAGCCTAGTATTCTGATTCAGCGCCTCCGGTCACGTGTTCTCATATGGTCGGGTGCGTACTGGCGAGTTACCCAAGTGGCCAAAGGGATCTGACTGTAAATCAGACGGCGTAGCCTTCGTGAGTTCGAATCTCGCACTCGCCACAGCCCCGGTAGTGACCGGGATGAGAGCCCCGCCCGACCTCCACGGAGGCCCGGGCGGGGCTTCCGTGCTTCACCCGGACCTGGCTTCTCCCGGACCGGGCTAGTTTGGTGCCATGACCGCGACCGTGCCAGCCGGACTGCTCACCCTCGCCCGCGAGACCGCGCTCGCCGCAGCGGGCCTGGCCCGCCGCCGACGGGACGAGGGTGTCTCCGTGGCCGCCACGAAGTCGTCGGCCGAGGACATCGTCACCCCCGCCGACCGGGAAACCGAGGCGCTCATCCGAGGGCTCCTCGCGGAGGCCCGGCCGAACGACGGATTCTACGGCGAGGAGTCCGAGGCCACCGCCGGCAGCTCCGGACTCACCTGGGTCGTCGACCCGATCGACGGCACGGTCAATTACCTCTACGGCATCCCCGCCTACGCCGTCAGCATCGCCGTCGTCGAGGGCGACCCTGACCCCGCCACCTGGACCGCCCTCGCCGGCGCGGTCGTCAACCCGGCCACCGGCGAGGCGTTCACGGCACTGGCCGGCGCGGGCGCCTACCTGGCGGACCGAAGGCTGCAGGCCAACACCGGAGTGCCGCTCGCGCTGGCCCTGCTGGGCACGGGCTTCTCCTACAGTGCCTCTCGGCGGGTGGACGAGGCGACGATCGTTCGCGCGCTCATCGGCCGGGTGCGGGACATCCGTCGCATGGGGTCTGCCGCCCTCGACCTGTGCGGGGTGGCGGCGGGTCGACTCGATCTCTATTACGAGCGCGGACTCAACCCCTGGGACCACGCGGCGGGCGCGCTGATCGCCCGGGAGGCCGGCGCCAGGGTCGGCGGGCTCGGGGGCGATCCCGAGGGCCGCGGGCTCCTCATCGCCGGCGCGCCCGACGTCTACGACGCCTTCGAGCCGCTTCTCGCCGAGATCTTTGCGGGCCGCCCGGCCGAGGCGGACGACTGAACCGGATCCCGCGTTCGGCGGGGTCTCAGACCGCGGAATGACGCGGATCCCGAGGGGCTTGCGGGTGTCCGGAAGGTGAACGGACGGGGGCGTCGCCACCCCCGTTTTCGGGTGCCATCCGGGCGGGTCGACTGGAATTGCGGGCCCTCGAGGACTAGCCTTGACCCAATTGTTATTTTGGCGCTGGCCAAGATGAGCTCCACGCCACCTGACCGCCGCTCCGAAAGTCCTGCCCTTTGTCACGTCACTCTTCAGCCCCGGACGCCTGTGTGCCCGGTGCGGGTGACCCCGCTGGGACTGTGCAGCCGCTCACTCGCCGCGAGCTTCGCGAACAGCGCGAACGCGATCTCCTCGCCAGTGCACCCCTCGCCCCCGCCGCGCCCGCAGCGGCAGCTCTCGAGCCCGCACCGATGCCGGCGCCCGCTCCGCTCGCCTTGGCCGATGCGCACGATGACGCGCCGCCCGCTCCGCTCACTGCGGTCGCCGATTTCCTGATCAGCGCCGAGCTCAGCGAACCCGACCTCGTCCCGGCCGTCCTGACCGAATCCGACCGTGCCGTCGCGGCACCGCCGGTGGGCGACCTGGTCTCGGCGTTCGAACTGCTGCTGGCGGAGGTCCCCACCACCACGTCGACGGCGATTCCGCTGCCCAGCCGCGCCCAGATGCGCGCGCAGGAGCAGGAGGCCCGTTCGGCCAGGTCCCGCCGCAAGGAATTCTCCGGACGTCGGGCTGCCGCGCCCGCTGTTCCCCTTGCGCCGCCCGCCGAGCCGGCCCCGGCCCCCGCGTCCTTTTCGCCGACGGTCCGCGCCGCGACCCCGCCCGTCCGGCCCGCCGGCGACCGGGCACGCACGATGGCCGCGAAGAGCCTCACCGTGGCCGCGATGGCCTTCGTTGCCCTGATGGCGGTCTCCACCTCCCTGCCGGCCGAAGCGCTGCTGTCCTCGGCCGACGTGCAGGCCGCCGCCTTCGACGCGCAGCGATCGACGAACGGCGAACCGGCCCAGATGCTGGCTCGCGCCAGCGGGACGGACACCATCACGGTCAACCGCGACGGCTACAAGGCACAGACCATCGCCGAGGTTGCTGCGGCCAGCGGCATCCGGATGGAAGCGACCTTCACCAACAACCCGAACGGCACCATCCAGTGGCCCTTCGCCGTTGGCGTGCACATCGGCTCGAAGTTCGGCTTCCGCGACTGCGCCGGCTGCTCGAGCAACCACCGCGGCCAGGACTTCAACCCCGGTATCGGCGCGCCCATCCAGTCGATCGCCGACGGGGTCGTGAGCCAGGCCATCGACGGCGAGGGAAGCCTCGGCGTGCACATGGTCATCGACCACATGATCGACGGCGAACTGGTCTCCAGCGTCTACGCGCACATGATCCACGGCTCGATGCTCTTCAAGGTCGGTGACGTGGTCAAGGTCGGCCAGGTGGTCGGCAAGACCGGCGACACGGGCATGTCGACCGGCCCGCACCTGCACTTCGAGATTCGACGCGGCGGCCTGAACGGCACCCACGTCGACCCGCTCGAGTGGCTCTACGCCAACACGAACTAGGTTCGCGCGCCAGCGCGTCCAGCGCCCTGCGCCCAGCGCGCACCCTCACTCCACCACGGACTTCTCCGACTGAGTCGCGGAGAAAGTACCTTCGTTGGCGAAGTGAAGGTACTTTGTCCGCAACTCAACGTGGACGGGCGCCCGGGGGCGACCTACGCGCGGAGCCAGGCGGTGGTGTCGCCCGGAAGGGTGCGCCCGGTCAGGGTGTCGCTGGAGAGCAGGACCTCACCGCCGGGGAGTTGCACGGGAGACGCCCCGGTGTTCGCGAGGACCAGCACGTCGCCGTTCCGGAACGCGACGACCGCGTCCCCGAAGCCGTCCAGCCACTCCACCCCGCCCAGGGCAAGCGACTGCTCCCGGCGCAACCGCAGGGCGAGCTTGTAGAGCTCGAGCGTCGAACCGGGCACGCCCTCCTGCAGGTCGCGCGCGAGGTGCGCCCACTCGGCCGGCTGGGGCAGCCAGCTGGCCTCCGACGGGCCGAACCCGTAGGACGGCGCCTCCGCCTGCCAGGGGATGGGCACGCGGCAGCCGTCGCGGCCGTAGCGCTCCCCGCCGGTGCGGAACCAGGTCGGATCTTCGCGGGCGTGGTCGGGCAGGTCGACCACCTCGGGCAGGCCCAGCTCCTCGCCCTGGTAGAGGTAGCTTGAGCCGGGGAGGGCCAGCATGAGCGCGGTGGCGGCGCGGGCGCGGCGCAGGCCGACGGCCGGGTCGGGCAGTCCGACCGTGTTCGGACCGATGCCATGGCCCTGCAGGTTGTCTCCGGACAGCGCCAGCCGGGTCGCGTGGCGCACAACGTCGTGGTTGGACAGGACCCAGGTGCTCGGCGCCCCGACCGCCCCGAAGGCAGAGAGGGACTCGTCGATGACCCGGCGGAGCGCCGGTGCCTGCCACGGCGTCTCGAGATAGGCGAAGTTGAAGGCCTGGTGCATCTCATCCGGGCGCACCCACTCGGCGACCCGGGCGAGCGGGTCGACCCAGGCCTCGGCCGCGAGGATCCGTTCGCCGGGGTACTCGTCGAGGATGATGCGCCAGTCCCGGTAGATGTCGTGCACGCCGTCCTGGGCCCAGTACGGCGGCGAGTCCGCAGGCTCCGAGCTGATGCCGGGCTCGAGGCCGCCGCCGCCCATGCTTCCGCCGACGGCCGGCTTGGTGTAGTCCGGGAGGCCGGCGGCCTTGATCATGCCGTGCGCGACGTCGACGCGGAATCCGTCGACTCCGCGATCAAGCCAGAAGCGCAGGACGTCGCGGAACTGCTCGCGCACCCAGGGATTGTCCCAGTCGAAGTCGGGCTGGGTGCTGTCGAAGAGATGCAGGTACCATTGGCCGGGCGTGCCGTCGGGGTCGGTGACGCGTGTCCAGGCGTTGCCGCCGAAGACGGACTCCCAGTTATTCGGCGGAAGCTCACCGGCCGCGCCCTGGCCGTTGCGGAAGATGTAGTGCGCGCGCTCCTCGCTGCCGGCCCCGGCGGCGAGGGCCGCCTGGAACCATGGGTGATCGCTCGAGGAATGGTTGGGCACGAGGTCGACGATGACCCGGATGCCGAGCGAGTGGGCGGTGCGCTGCAGGATGTCGAAGTCCCCGAGGGTGCCGAAGAGCGGGTCGACGTCGCAGTAGTCGGCGACGTCGTAGCCGGCATCGCGTTGCGGGGAGGTGTACATCGGCGACAGCCAGATGGCGTCGATCCCGAGTTCCTGCAAATCGGGGAGGCGGCCGGTGATGCCGGCGAGGTCTCCCATGCCGTCGCCGTTCGCGTCAGCGAACGAGCGCGGATAGATCTGGTAAATAACGGCGGTTCTCCACCACTCTGAGCCTGTCATGAGGAAGACTTTACGGCATCCGGACCATCATGGAAGCGTTTGCATAGAGGTGAATTCCGGTCAAAATAACGAACTGGTACCGATTGCATTTTGTTGAGTTGTCAATCCCTCAATGACGGGCTATACATGTAATCGCTTGCATTTTTGTCAGCGTTCCTCTAGAAAGGCACACCAATGATGGTGAACAAGAACGGCCTGCTCGCTGCCGGTGCAGTAGCAATCGTCGCAACACTGGCTTTGGCCGGATGCTCCGCGGGCACCGAGAAGGCGGACCCCGCCAAGAACTCCGGCTCCCTGACCGTCTGGGTCGACGCCGAGCGCATCGACGCACTGAAGGATGCCGCTGCGTCGTACACCGACGAGACCGGCGTCAAGGTCAAGCTCGTCTCCAAGGACAACGCAAAGCTGAAGGATGACTTCATCCAGCAGGTTCCGTCCGGCAAGGGGCCCGACGTCACCATGGGCGCCCACGACTGGCTCGGTGAGCTCGTGACCAACGGCGTCGTCGCCCCGATCGAACTCGGCGACAAGGCAGACGGCTTCCTCGACGTCGCGGTGAACGCCTCCACGTACGAGGGCAAGACCTACATGCTCCCCTACGCCATCGAGAACCTGGCGCTGCTGCGTAACGCCGACCTCGTCAAGACCGCACCCACCTCGTACGACGACATGATCGCCAAGGGCACGGCTTCCGGCGTCAAGTACCCGTTCGTCGTGGAGCAGGGTGCCGACGGCAACCCGTACCACCTGTACCCGTTCCAGACCTCGTTCGGCGCACCGGTGTTCGGCACCGACGCCGACGGTGGCTACGACTCGACCAAGCTGGAGCTCGGCAACGCGGGCGGCGTGGAATTCGCGACCTGGCTCGGCAGCCAGGGCAAGAAGGGCACCGGCGTCTTCAACACCGAGATCACCGGTGACATCGCCAAGGATGCCTTCACCACCGGAAAGGCAGCTTTCTGGCTGACCGGACCGTGGAACGTCGGAGCAGCGAAGGAGGCGGGCATCAACCTCGCCGTCGACACCATCGCGCCGCCGTCCAAGGACGCGGCCCAGCCGTTTGCCGGCGTCAAGGGCTTCTTCGTCAGCGAGCAGAGCAAGAACAAGGTTGCCGCGAACGACTTCCTGGTCAACTACCTCGGCACCGAGGCAGTCCAGACCGAGCTCTTCAAGTCCGGCAACATCCTCCCCGCGCTCTCGGCTTCGGCCGAGGCCGCATCGGCCGACCCGATCATCGCCGGCTTCGCGGCCGTCGGTGCCGAGGCCGTCCCGATGCCGGCCATCCCGGCAATGGGCCAGGTCTGGCAGTTCTGGGGAATCGCGCAGGCGGCCGTCATCAACGGCGCCGACCCCGCGGCCACCTGGACGAAGCTGTCGGCTGACGTCACGAAGGCGATCGGCTAACACCCCCCTCATTCCCCGGGCGGATGCGTACGCGCATCCGCCCGGGGATTCGTTATTGGCAGGTTGAAGGCTAGGGATACCAGGCACATGAGCATCATCACCGACGAAGACGTCGCCAACGAAGAGAAGCCGACCAGGCGCCAGCGACAGGCCGCACGGATAGCCGAGGCGGCCTCGGCCGGCCTCAAGGCCATCCTGGTCAAGATCATCCTGCTCGGCCTCGTCGATGCCATCGCCCTGTATGCGCTCTTCGTGCTCTTCGCCAAGGGCCAGTGGATCGTGTTCGGCCTCGTGCTCGCCGTCACCCTCATCGTCAACTGGATCTACTTCTCGCCGGGCAAACTGCCCGCCAAATACCTCACCCCCGGTGTCATCTTCCTGGTGATCTTCCAGATCTTCGCCGTCGGCTACACCGCCTACATCGGCTTCACGAACTACAGCACCGGTCACAACAGCGACAAGGACCAGGCCGTCTCGGCGCTGATGAGCTCCGCGCTGGAGCGAGTGCCGGACTCGCCCACCTACGCGGTGACCGTGGTCGACCGGGTCGGCACGCTCAGCCTGCTCGTCACCGACCCCGACGGCGACGTGAGCATCGGCAGCAACGACGAGCCGCTGCAGCGGGTCAGTGACGCGACCGTCGAAGGCGGCAAGGCCGTCGCCGCCGCCGGATACACATCCCTGAGCTTCCAGGACGTCGTCGCGCGCACCGATGAGATCACGAAGATGGCGGTCCCGTACTCCGAGGACCCCAACGACGGAAGCCTGCGCACGCCCGACGGCCGCAACGCCTACCTGTACCTGTCGACCCTCGTCTACGACGAGCAGGCCGGAACTATGACGAACACCGGGACGGGCGTGGTCTACTCCGACACGGGCGAGGGCGCCTTCACCTCACCCGACGGTGAGGAGATGCTCCCGGGCTGGCGGATCAATGTCGGCTTCGACAACTTCGTGCGCGCCTTCACCGACGAGGGAATCCGTGGCCCGCTGGTCTCGGTGACCATCTGGACGTTCTTCTTCGCCGGCATCTCCGTGGCGTCCACGTTCCTGCTCGGGCTCTTCCTCGCGATCGTCTTCAACGACCTCCGGATGAAGGGGCGCAAGTTCTACCGCGTCGCGATGATCCTGCCGTACGCGTTCCCCGCGTTCCTCTCCGCGCTCGTCTGGGCCGGAATGCTCAGCGAGAGCTTCGGATTCATCAACCAGGTGCTGCTCGGCGGCGCGCAGATACCCTGGCTCACCAACGAGTGGCTGGCCAAGTTCAGCATCCTCCTGGTCAACCTGTGGCTCGGCTTCCCGTACATGTTCCTCGTCTGTACCGGTGCCCTGCAGTCGATCCCGGAGGAGTTGCAGGAGGCAGCGACAGTCGACGGGGCCAGCCCGTGGGCCGTCTTCCGCCTGATCAAGCTGCCTCTGCTCCTCGTCTCGGTGGCACCGCTGCTGATCGCGTCCTTTGCGTTCAACTTCAACAACTTCAACCTGATCTACATGCTCACCGGGGGCGGGCCGCGCGATGCGGAAGCCAGCGTGAACGTGGGTGCCACGGACATCCTGATTTCGATGGTCTACAAGGTGGCGTTCACCGGGCAGACCCGGGATTACGGCCTGGCGAGTGCGTTCTCGATCATCATCTTCATCCTCGTTGCTGTCATCTCGATCATCAGCTTCAGGAAGACAAAGGCGCTGGAGGATCTCAACTAATGAAAACGACAACCCGCACGACCGCGGAGGCCACCGGCTTCGTCCCGGTCAAGCGCCCGTTCACCCTCAAGCGCTGGTTCGCGTCGACCGGCTGGCGGCATGTGGTCGGCCTGGTCATGGTCGTGTTCTCGACGTTCCCGCTGCTCTACGTGTTGTCGGCGTCCCTGAACCCGCACGGCACGCTCACCGGCTCCAACGCGCTCTTCTCGAAAATCGGCTTCGACGCCTACGTGCGCATCCTGAACACGCCGGAGGCTCCATACGCAGCCTGGTTCGGGAACACCCTGATGATCGCGGGAATCACGGCGCTCGGCAGCGTCTTTCTCGGCGCTCTCGCCGCCTACTCCTTTTCGCGGATGCGCTTCACCGGGCGCCGGACCGGCCTGCTGACCATCGTGCTCGTGCAGATGTTCCCGCAACTGCTCGGGGTTGTGGCGATCTTCCTGCTGATGAGCACGATCGGGGACATCTTCCCGGCGATCGGGCTGAACTCCCAGATCGGCCTGATCATGGTGTACCTGGGTGGCGCGCTGGGCGTGAACACCTTCCTGATGTACGGATTCTTCAACACGATTCCGGCATCCATCGACGAGGCCGCCAAGATCGACGGCGCGAGCCACGCGCGCATCTTCTTCACGATCATCCTGCGCCTGGTCGCCCCGATCCTGGCCGTCGTCTCCCTGTTGTCGTTCATCAGCACCACGAACGACTTCGTGCTCGCCAGCGTGCTGCTCGTCGACCCGGAGAAGCAGACCCTCGCCGTGGGGCTCTACCGCCTCGTCTCCAACCCGAACTACGCCGACTGGAGTGCCTTCTCGGCCGGCGCGGTGCTCGCGGCGCTGCCCGTCATGGCGCTGTTCCTGTACCTCCAGAAGTACATCGTCGGGGGGTTGACGGCCGGTTCGGTGAAGTAGGCCGGCGCCGGAGTTTTCTCCGTCCGCCCGGAAACGGCCGAGCGGTCACAGGGCGGCCGGATGGGTGATAATCTTTTACGGTTGCCAAAAACGCGGCAGGCTTCCGAACGTGGGAAGCTGTGCCCCCTTAGCTCATTGGTAGAGCACTTCCTTGGTAAGGAAGAGGTAGTGGGTCCGATTCCCACAGGGGGCTCAGGCTTGAAGGCTGGAAGCAGCCGACAGGTCGTGGCGGGGTAGCTCAGTTGGTTAGAGCACACGGCTCATAATCGTGGTGTCGCGGGTTCAATTCCCGCTCCCGCTACCACAGTCCCGAGGTTCGAACATCTCGGGACTTTTTCCTTGCTGTCGCCGGTCGCGCGAGGCGCGCGGCACGAGGCGCGCGGCTGAACCCGGAGCTCGCCTGGCTCGGGCCGGGATAAAGGGGGCAGGTCACCCCGACGATGTCCTACCCCCGAGAGGTGTGCTTCTCTTCCGGCCGCATGGGGAACCCTCTCATTAGGGTCTAAGGGCCGGAATTCGGGGAGCACCCCTATCTGCAGGAACACTACCAAGGCCCGAGAATCCGGTCCAGGGGGTGGACTTTTGCGCCTGCGTGGCGCATAGTCGCTGCGTCGGGGGTACGGTCGCGCGCGGGTGCCGTGGTTGCTCCCATCGGGCGCCGGGTCGCCGGCGGATCCGGATCCCCGGTGCGGCCAGGCCGCGAGGGCCGGCGCGAAGACAATTCTGGAGGATGAAATGGCGCGAGTTACCGAAAAAATCGACCTTGACGTTCCCGTTGAGCGGGCCTACGCGCGGTGGACCCGTCTCGAGTCGCTTCCCGAGTTCCTCGATTTCGTCGACTCGGTCACGAAGATCGACGACACCCGCTCGCACTGGAAGGTGAGCATCCGCGGGGTGGAGCGCGAATTCGACGCCGTCATGGAACAACGGCCCAATGAGAGCATCGCCTGGACCAGTGTCGGCGGGGATGAGACGCACGCCGGGATGGTGTCCTTCGATGCGTTGTCCGACGCGTCGTGCCGGGTCACGGTGAGGCTCGACTGGGTGGCCGAGGGGCTGCTCGAGAAGACCGGCGCGATCTTCGGCGTCGACGACCACGTCGTCAAGAAGGACCTGCGCAAGTTCAAGGAAATGATGGAGGGGCGCGCCGGCGGCGCGACCGACTAGCGCTCGCGCCGCCGGTCAGCCGAGATCGACCGGTTCCAGGACCGGCCGCTTCGGCGGACGCCCGTCGCCGGACGAGCGTCCGGTGAGCCGGCGTCCGATCCACGGCAACACGAACTCACGGTAGTAGGCGGCGGTGCCCTGCACCCGCTCGTCCGCCGGGGCCTCTGCGGAGGCATCCGTGCCCCAGCCCCCCGGGACCGCCAGGTCGAGCGCCTCGAGCACGCGAGAGGCGATTCGGGTGTGTCCGCGCGAATTCAGGTGCAGCTTGTCGGCCGACCAGAAGCGGCGTTCCTCGAGTTCCGGGTCGGCCCAGTTGTCGACGAGTGTGACGCCGGGCCGGGTGAACGCCACCCTGCAGGCATCCGCGAGCAGGTCGCCGCGGCGCTGGATGAGCGCGCCCATCGGCAGGTGCCGGGACGGGTTCGCCCCGCTGAGCATCACCACGTGCGCGCCCTGGGCGATCGCGCGGTCGACCACGACGGCGAGCAGGTCGACGATGTAGGGGATCTCGACCCGCGGACGCATCAGGTCGTTGCCCCCGCCGCAGATGCTCACCAGGTCGGGGGCCTGGGCCAGGGCCGGCTCCAGCTGGCCCGCCACGATGGGGCCGAGCAGCTTGCCCCGGATGGCGAGGTTCGCGTAGGCGACCGGCGTGGAGGACGCCTCGGCGAGCCCGAGCGCGACAAGGTCGGCCCAGCCGCGCACCTGGCCGCCCGGCAGCTCGTCGCCGACGCCTTCGGTGAAGCTGTCGCCGATGGCGACGTAGCGCTCGAAGGGGCTACTCACCGGTGGGCGTCTGCTCCGTGGGGAGTTTCAGCCGGGACGTGAGTTCGTCGCGGGCCTGCTGCGCCGCCCGGCGGACGTCCTTGTCGGGGTCGCGGAGCCGCGCGGTGATGGCCTCGAGGTGTTCGGCCGTGCCCTGGGCTGCGAGTGTGTGGAGGGCGGCGGCGCGGACGCGCGGCACCTCGTCGGTGGTCATCCGCACGAGCTTGGGGGCGACCTGGAGGCCGCGGAGCAGGATCACCCTCGCGCACATTTCGCGCACGCGCCAGGCCTGGTTGGTGAGGCCGACGACGACATACGGGGCGGCGGCGTCGCTCCACACGTACAGGAGTGCGCGGGCTCCCCACAGCTCAGGCCAGTACAGGGCAGGGGCACCGTCGAGGATGCCGAGCGCGTGTTTCCCGCCGGCGTACAGAAGGAAATCCTTGCCGGCGTTCTTGCCGCGGAGGAGGGCGATCGAGTTGTCGATCACTGTCTGCTCACCGTAGTGAGCGACGGCGGCGTGAATGCGTTCGGCGGTGGGGAGGTCGAACGGCACGTCGGGGTGGGGGACTAGTTTGTTATGCATCGCGATGCCAACGCTACCGCCAGAGGGTGCCGCAGGCCAACGCCGGGTGCCGGCGGCCCGTGGATCAGGCTTCGTCGCCGGCGAGCGAACGCTCGAACCCGGTCGCGTTTTCGTACTGCCCGTAGTTGCCGATCTCCCGGTAGCCGAGCCGGCGGTAGAGGGCAAGCGCCTCCGGCTGGGCGGGGCCGGTCTCCAGCCGCACGGCCCGGTAGCCGAGTTCCCGGGCCACCGACTCGAGCTCGGCGAGCACGACGCTGGCGAGGCCCTGGCGGCGATGGTCGGGGCTGGTCCACATGCGTTTGACCTCGCAGGTGCCCGCGTCCAGCCGTCGGATGCCGCCGCCGGCGACCGTGCGCCCCTCATGGAGCAGCACGACGAAGCATCCCGTCGGAGCGTCGAACGCCTCGGCCGGGGCGTCGAGCACGGAGTCCCCGTCGCCGTAGCGGGCGTCGTACTCCCGGCGCAGGTCGGTCAGCAGAGGGTCGACCTTCGGGTCGGTCAGGCGAACGCGCACGAATTCCACGTTCACTACTCTGCCCGATTCCCGGCCCGCCGGGAGCCGCTTCGCCTCGCGCAACTACACTCGAGATGTGTCTGTGAACCCCGAACTGCAGGGCCGGGTCTTCCCGCCCGCGCCGCCCTACCTCGTCGGGCGTGAGAAGGTGCGCGAGTTCTCCCGCGCCGTCTTCGCGACCAACCCGATCAACCACGACCCGGAGGCCGCGCGCGCGGCCGGCTACGCCGATGTCGTCGCCCCGCCCACGTTCGCCGTGGTCGTCCAGGAGGCGACGCTGGCACAGCTGCTCTCGGAGCCCGGGGCGGGAATCGACTTCAGCCGGGTCGTGCACGGCGACCAGCGCTTCAGCTTCAGCCGCCCGATCGTCGCCGGCGACGAGCTCACCGCGACCCTGACCGTCGCGAGCGTGAAGAGCCTCGGCGGTCATTCGATGGTCACAGCGGAGTCCAACGTTCTGGACGCCACCGGCGCCCACGTCGTCACGGCGACATCCACCCTCGTTGTCAGGGGAGACGAATGAGCACCACACCCGCCCTCGAGTCCCTGAGCGTCGGCGACGTCGTCGCCGGCGGCAGCTTTGCGCTGACCCGCGATTCCCTCGTGCGCTACGCCGGGGCATCCGGCGACTTCAACCCCATCCACTACCGGGATGACGTCGCCGTCTCCGTCGGCCTGCCCGGCGTACTCGCGCACGGCATGCTGACCATGGGATTCGCCGTGCAGCCGGTCGTCGACTGGGTCGGCGACCCCGCGCGCATCGTCGACTACCAGGTGCGTTTCACCCGCCCGGTGCTGGTGGACCCGGTTGACGGCGCAGTCGTCACCGTCGTCGCCAGGGTCGGCGTCATCGACGCGGAAGCCCGGGTCGCCCGCATCGACCTGACCGTCACGTTCAACGACCAGACCGTCCTCGGCAAGGCGCAGGCGCGCGTCAGCCTCGCCTGAGCCCCATGCCGATGACCGATCCCGTTCCCCTGTCCCAGCTGACCACCCTGCGCGTCGGCGGTGTTCCAGCCCGCATGGTCGCGCCGGCCACGGAGCAGGAGCTCGTCGATGCGGCCCTGGCGGCCTGGTCCTCCGACGACGACTGGATGCTCCTGGGCGGCGGCTCGAACACCGTCGCCGGCGATGAGGGCTTCGGCGGGACCGTGATCCGCGTGATCACCCGGGGCATCGAGGTCAGCTCGTCCGCGCCGGACCGGGACCGGGTGCGCCTGCGTGTGCAGGCCGGCGAACCGTGGGACAGCGTCGTCGCGCAGGCCGTGGCGCGCGGGTGGGCGGGCATCGAGGCGCTCTCCGGGATTCCCGGTTCCTCCGGCGCGGCCCCGGTGCAGAACATCGGCGCCTACGGCCAGGAGCTCGGCTCCAGCCTGGTCGCCATCGACTTCCTCGACTACGAGACGGGCGCACGCCGCCGGATGGAGGCGGGTGAGCTCGAGTTGGGCTACCGCACGTCCGTGCTCAAGCAGGGGCTGCGGGGCGTCGTGCTCGCGATCGAACTGGACCTGCAGGACACGAGCGCCGAGGCATCCGTGCTGGGCAGCGCGCTCAGCGCCCCGGTCGCCTACGGGCAACTTGCCGGGGCGCTCGGCGTGCAGCTCGGGGACCGCGTCCCCCTGTCCACGCTGCGCGACACGGTGCTCGCCCTGCGCGCGTCGAAGGGGATGGTGCTCGACGCGAGCGACCACGACACGTGGAGCGCGGGGTCGTTCTTCACGAATCCGATCGTGACCGAGACGTTCGGGCGGACCCTGCCGGGGGATGCCCCGCGCTGGCCGATCGGGCCCCTGGACGAGATGCCCGACCGGGTCATTCCGCTCTCCGACTACGCCGGTGTCGGGCCGATCCCCGGAGCGGGGGGCACGGTGCGTCTGGTGAAGCTCAGCGCGGCCTGGCTGATCGAGCACGCGGGGATCTCCCGCGGGTTCCGGCTGCCCGGCTCGCGCGCTGCGATGTCGAGCAAGCACACGCTCGCCCTTACGAACACCGGCGCTGCGACCGCCGACGAAATCGCACAACTCGCCCGCTACGTGCAGGGCCGCGTGCAGGCCGAGTTCGGTGTCATCCTGCAGCCGGAACCCGTGCTCGTGGGCGTGCACCTGTAACCGGTCGAATTGCCGCGTGAGGGGTCGCATATCGACCTTCATCGGCCTCGGGAAGGTCGATATGCGACCCCTCAGGGCGCGCGGTCAGCTGTCGCGGCGGATCCAGCGGAAGGTGAGCCGACTGAGTACGAGCCCGACGACGAGCCAGACGGCCAGGTTGAGCGCGACCAGCGGGAGGTCGAATGAGTCGGGCGGTTCGAGGGAGGCGAAGCCCTCCGGCAGGAACACGGCGCGCATGCCCTGCGCCATCCATTTCAGGGGGAACAGGCTGGCGACGTTCTGCATCCATTCGGGCAGAGCGTAGAACTGCAGGTAAACGCCCGAGATGAACTGCAGGATCAGCACGATCGGGATGACCACGGCCGTCGCGCTCTTACCGGAACGGGGCAGCGACGAGAGGGCGATACCGAGGAAGGCGCTGGTGATGACGCCGAACAGGAACACCCACGCGAAGGTCAGCCACGTCTCCGGCTCGCTCGGCAACTCGATGTCCAGCAGGAAGCGGGCGACGAGCAGCAGCAGGCCGGCCTGGAGGATGCCGGTGACGAGGACCTGCCCGATCTTGCCCATGAAATAGCTCAGCGGGGACAGTGGGGTGCCGCCGAGGCGCTTGAGCGTGCCGTCGGATTTCTCCCCGGCAATGTCGACGGCCAGGTTCTGCACGCCGGAGAGCAGCATCCCGGCGGCGAGCATGCCGGGCAGGTAGTACGCGCCGACGCTGATGCCCCCGCTGCCGTCCGGCGCCGTTCCGATGTTGCCGGCCGCGCCGAAGGCCGCCGTGAAGATGCCGAGCATGATGAACGGGAACAGGAACGTGAAGAACACGCTGTCCGGCGAGCGGAAATAGACCCGCGTTTCGTACCCCACCCGGGAGGCGCCGAGCCGCAGGATGCGCCCCAGGCCGCCGCGAGGTGCGGAGGTGGCTGTGCTGCTCGCGCTCATGCGCGGACCTCCGTTTCGCGGTTGTTCTCGGTCTCCGGACGCGCGCCGCGGACCAGGCCCAGGTACACGTCTTCCAGGCTCGGCCGGATGACCTCCAGGTCGCCCGGTTCCCGGCCCAGCGCCGCGACGAGCTCCGCGACGACCCGGGCGGGTTCCTGGCTGCGCGCCTGGCGGAGGGCGCCGGTCTCGTCCCGCCAGCGCACGAGCGGCACGCGTGCCTCGGCGCCGCCGATCTCGTCGATGGCGCCGATGTCGATGAGCCGGCCCGGTTGATCACCCCGGCTCGGTCGCCCAGCCGGGGGCGGCCTCGTCGAGGTAGTGGGTGGTGAGCAGGATGGTGGTTCCCTCGTCCTTGAGCCGGCGCACGAGGTCCCAGAACTGGTGGCGCGCCTCGGGGTCGAAACCCGTGGTCGGTTCGTCCAGGAAGAGCAGCTCCGGCCGTCCGACGATCCCGAGCGCGACATCCACCCGGCGCCGCTGCCCGCCGGAGAGCTTGCCGATGCGGGTCTTCGCCTTCGATTGGAGGCCCACGGCCTCGATGACCTCGCCGACGGGGCGTGGGTTCGGATAGAAGCCGGCGAAGTGCGTGAGCTGTTCGGTCACGGTCACGGTGACGTTGCCGCTCTCCGTGGCGGATTGCAGGACGATGCCCAGGCGTGCCTTCCAGCCGAGCCCCGCGCGGCGCGGGTCGACGCCGAGCACGCTCACCTCGCCCGAGGTGCGGTCGCGATAGCCCTCGAGGATCTCGATCGTCGTGCTCTTCCCCGCGCCGTTGGGGCCGAGCAGGGCGAACGTCTCCCCGGGGTGGATGTCGAAGCTGATCCCGCTGACGGCGTCGACACTGCCGTAGGACTTGCGCAGGTCGCGAACCCGCACGACGGGGGCGGAGGATGTCATGCGCCCAGAATCCCACAGAATCCCGGTTCGCCGCCGTGAGGGGTCGCAAATCGACCTTCATCGGCCCCGGGAAGGTCGATATGCGACCCCTCAGGGGCTTGGGAGGGGCTTGGGGCCTAGGGAGGGGCGGGGTCAGGCGAAGAGGCGCTGGAGGCGCTGGATGCCCTCGACCAGGGGCGCGTCGCCGAGGGCGTAGGAGAGGCGCAGGTAGCCGCTCGGGCCGAAGGCCTCGCCGGGAACGACGGCGACCTCGGCCTGGTCGAGGATGAGGTCGGCCAGTTCCAGCGAGGTGGTGACGGTCACCCCGCCCCAGGTGCGCCCGAGCAGGCCGGACACGTCGGGGTAGACGTAGAAGGCGCCCTGCGGCGTCGGCGTGAGCATGCCGGGGATCTTGTTCAGCTCGGCCACGATGATCTTGCGCCGACGGTCGAAGGCGTCGCGCATCGCGAGCGCGGCATCCTGAGGCCCGTTCAGGGCGGCGATGGCCGCCCGCTGGGAGATGTTCGAGACGTTGGACGACAGGTGCGACTGGAGGTTGGCCGCGGCCTTGATCGCATCGGCGGGTCCGACCATCCAGCCCAGGCGCCAGCCGGTCATGGCGTACGTCTTGGCGACGCCGTTGACCAGGATGGTGCGGTCTGCCAGCGCCGGAACGGCCTCGACGATCGAGACGGCGCGCACGCCGTCGTAGGTGAGGTTCTGGTAGATCTCGTCCGAGATGACCCAGAGCCCGTGTTCCTCGGCCCACTCGCCGATGGCCCTGGTCTGTTCGGGGGAGTAGACGGCCCCGGTGGGGTTGGATGGCGACACGAACAGCAGCACCTTCGTGCGGGGCGTGCGGGCGGCCTCGAGCTGCTCGACGGTGACGAGGTAGCCCTGGTCGCTGCCGGCGAAGACGTCCACCTGCACGCCGCCGGCCAACCGGATCGACTCGGGGTAGGTGGTCCAGTACGGCGTCGGCACGAGCACCTCGTCGCCCGGGTCGAGCAGCGTCGCGAAGGCCTGGTAGACCGCCTGCTTGCCGCCGTTGGTCACGACGACCTGGCCGGGCGATACCTCCAGGCCGCTGTCGCGGAGAGTCTTGGCGGCGATGGCCTCCCGGAGTTCGGGCAGGCCGGCCGCGGGCGTGTAGCGGTAGTTCTTCGGGTCCCGCACCGCGGCCAGCGCGGCCTCGACGATGTGCTCCGGGGTCGGGAAATCCGGCTCGCCGGCCGCGTAGCTGATGACGGGACGACCGGCCGCCTGGAGCGCTTTGGCCTTGCCGTCGACCTTGAGGGTTGCCGACTCCGCAATGGAGCCGACCCGGGTGGAGATTCGCTTGAGTTCGTGGGCCACGATACGAGCATAGGGGGGAGGTCCGGTCCGGCACAGACCCGGCTCGGCTTTACAGCGGTGCCGGAGTGACCTAGACTTGATCGAGGTAGTTGAAATCTGCCATGCTTTTTTGCGCCCATTTTGTCGTCTGACGACGGGGAAGGCGCGCGACAGGGTGGTGGGGATTTCATTCCTAGGGTGGTGGCTCAATTGGTAGAGCAGCGGTCTCCAAAACCGCAGGTTGCAGGTTCGAGTCCTGTCCGCCCTGCAAGTCGGTGGTATTTCCGTCGGCCCATGAAAGGTGTGACAGGTGGCCCGAACAGTTATCGACGAACCCAGTGAGGAAATCGTTGCCAACGCGAGAATCGCCCGCGAATCCAAGCGCGGACCGTTCGCTCGGCTGACCCTGTTCATCAAGCAGGTTCTGGCTGAACTCCGCAAGGTTGTCACGCCGACCCGCAAGGAGCTCCTGAGTTACACGGGCGTCGTGCTGGTTTTCGTGGTCATCATGATGGCCCTGGTTTCGGGTCTCGACTGGGTGTTCGCGCTCGTCGTGACGTATGTGTTCGGAACGCCGTCAGGCTAGAGCGCATGACGGCCGGCGCATCCCGCGTGATTTTCATGGCAACTCTGAATCGGCACCGTATTCGTGCCGGTTCGATAGATAAGGACTGAGATTTAGTGACTGAGACGAAACACGGCGACGTCGACTGGGCCACCGCCGCAGAGCAGTCCTCTGACGAGGATGAGGCGCAGGAAGGCAACATCCTCGCCGAAGAAGAAGGCGCCGTAGAGCCTGCCGAGCACGCAGCCCTGCACATCATCGACCCCAACGCCAACGTCGAAGACAACCTCGACGCCGCGCTGGACGCCCTGGCCGAGGCCACCGATCCCGAAGCTGACGAGGTCGTCAATGACGCCCTCGACATCGACTCCGCCGACGAAGCCGAGGCTGCCGCAGAGGCCGTCGAGGACGAGGTCGACGTCGACACCGAAGCCGCCGACGAGGCAGCAGCCGAGGAGACCCCGGAGGACCCGTACGACGAGTTCCGTAAGGAACTGCGTTTCCAGCCGGGCAAGTGGTACGTTATTCACTCCTACGCCGGCTTCGAGCGCCGCGTGAAGTCGAACATCGAGAACCGCAAGCAGTCGCTGGCCATGGAAGATTACATCTACCAGGTCGAGGTTCCGATGGAAGACGTCGTCGAGATCAAGAACGGCCAGCGCAAGATGGTCACCCGCGTGCGCATCCCCGGCTACGTTCTTGTTCGCATGGACCTCAACGAGGACAGCTGGTCCGTTGTGCGCCACACCCCCGGAGTCACAGGCTTCGTCGGCAACTCGCACAACCCCACCCCGCTCCGCTTCGAAGAGGCTTTCGGCATGCTGAAGAGCCTCGTCGAGATCACCGAGGCTCCGAGCATCAAGACCGGCGGCGGACAGGGCGGCAAGGCCGCGTCCCGCGTGCTGCCCGCCGAGATCGACTTCGAGATCGGCGAGACCATCACCATCAAGGAAGGCTCGTTCGCGGGCCTGCCCGGTTCCATCAACGAGATCAAGCCGGAGAGCGGCAAGCTCATCGTGCTGGTGTCCTTGTTCGAACGTGAGACCCCGGTCGAGCTCAGCTTCGACCAGGTCACCAAGCTTTAAGTCCACCGGGGCCCGTCCGGGCCCTCGGGAGAGCATGCCCTCGTGGCTGCTCGAACATCAATAAGAAGGAAGAACAATGGCACCGAAGAAGAAGGTTACCGGTCTGATCAAGCTTCAGATCAAGGCCGGCGCCGCGAACCCAGCACCGCCCATCGGGCCGGCGCTTGGCCAGCACGGCGTTAACATCATGGAGTTCTGCAAGGCGTACAACGCCCAGACGGAAGCCCAGCGCGGAAACGTCATCCCGGTTGAGATCACCGTGTACGACGACCGCTCATTCACGTTCATCCTGAAGACCCCGCCGGCGGCGGAGCTCATCAAGAAGGCAGCCGGCGTTGCCAAGGGCAGTGGCACCCCGCACACCGTCAAGGTTGCGAAGCTCACCCAGGCGCAGGTTCGCGAGATCGCCACGACGAAGATGGTTGACCTCAACGCCAACGACCTCGACGCGGCATCGAAGATCATTGCCGGAACCGCCCGTTCCATGGGCATCACGGTCGAGGCGTAACCCTCACCACCCGGCATCCCGCCACCCAGCAGTACGTGGAAGAGCCAGCCAGGCTCGCACCACACTCTCAAATTTTTGTACAGGAGATTCAAATGGCACAGAAGTCAAAGGCCTATCGGGCCGCGGCCGAGAAGATCGAAGCCGACAAGTTCTACACCCCCACCGAAGCCGTCACCCTCGCGAAGGAGACCGGCTCCGCCAAGTTCAACTCCACGGTTGAGGTTGCCCTCAAGCTCGGTGTCGACCCGCGCAAGGCAGACCAGATGGTGCGCGGCACCGTCATCCTGCCGCACGGTACCGGTAAGACCGCCCGCGTCATCGTGTTCGCAACCGGCCCGGCCGCCGAGGCGGCTATCGCTGCAGGCGCCGACGAGGTTGGTGGAGACGAGCTCATCGAGAAGGTGGCCGCCGGCTACACCTCGTTCGACTCCGCCGTCTCGACCCCGGAGCTCATGGGTAAGGTCGGTCGTCTCGGTAAGGTCCTCGGCCCGCGCGGCCTCATGCCGAACCCGAAGACCGGCACCGTGACGCCCAACGTCGCGAAGGCAGTCTCCGACATCAAGGGCGGAAAGATCGAGTTCCGCGTCGACAAGCACTCCAACGTGCACTTCGTCGTGGGCAAGGCATCCTTCACCGCCGAGCAGCTGAACGAGAACATCGGCGCAGCCCTCGAAGAGATCGTGCGCCTCAAGCCGAGCTCCTCGAAGGGCCGCTACATCACGAAGGGCGCCGTTTCGACCACGTTCGGCCCCGGCATCCCGCTCGACGTGAACAGCATCTAAGCTTCACGCTCTGTGAGGAAAGGCCCGCTTCGGCGGGCCTTTTCTTTTTCCCCGGCCCGCGCGGGGCGAACGACACGAAGGCGAACGCCAAGAGGGGCCCGTCCTCCGACGGGCCCCTCTTGCGTGCATGGACGTTTCTACTGCGTGTCGGGGTGCTCCCGGATCTGCCTGGCCATTTCGATCGCATCGCCTTCCGGAGCGTGCGAGGCGCTGTGCGGCTTGGCGATGAACAGGTAGAGCAGCCCGCTGCCCATCACGACGCCCAGGCCGATTAACACGATCCAGTCGTCGAGGAAGACTCCGGACGTGCCGGGCCGTCCCAGCAGGTAGATCGCGAAGAGCCCGTAGGCGAGGGCGGCCACGTTGACGAGCAAGCCTGCGGCGCCCAGGTTGAACGGTCCGGCCGGCTTCCAGCCCTTGATCCGCTGGCGAAGTGCGGCCAGCACCACGGCCTGGAACGCGACGTAGATGCCGATCACCGCGAAGGCCGTGATCCGCATCAGCAGGGTGCTGCCGCCCACGTAGATCAGCACGCAGAGCAGCAGCGGAATTGTGCAGGCCACGATCAGGGCGTTGACCGGAACCGCGCGGCGCGGGGAGACCTGCGCCAGCCAGGTGTGCCCCGGGATCATGCCGTCCCTGGCGAAGGAGAACAGCAGCCGGCTGGCCGCCGCCTGCAGGCTGAGCACGCAGGAGAGGAATGCGGTGAGCGCGACCACGAGGAAGAGCTTGGCTCCCACGGTTCCGAGCGACGACTCGAGGATCAGGGGGATCGGATCGGCATCCTCACCGTTCACGATGGCCTGCAGGTCGGGTGCGGCCAGCACGTATCCGCCGAACGAGAACAGCGCGGAGACGCCTCCGACGAGGATCGTCATGATCATGGCGGTGGGGATGCGCCGGGCCGGGTTCTCGACTTCCTCCGCGACGTCGCCGCAGGCCTCGAATCCGTAGAACAGGAAGAGGCCGGCGAGGGCTGCGCCGAGGAAGGCGGCACCGTAGCTGCCGTCGCCTTCGACACCCATGGTGTCGAAGAAGACGCTGAACTCCTGCTTGCGCTGGAAGATCAGCAGGTAGAGGCCCAGGCCGACGACTCCGATGAGCTCGGCGGCCAGCCCGATCCGGGCGACTCTCGCGAGCATCTTTGTGCCGGAGAAGTTGATCCCGAACGCCACGAGGAGGAACAGCGCGGCGAGGCCGAGGGTCACCTCGTTGGTGACCGGAAGGTTGATCAGGCTCGCGAGGAAGCCGGTGCCGTATTCCGCGACGGCCGTGATCGTCACCAGCATCGCCCAGATATACACCCATGCGGCCATCCAGGCGTAGCGCTTGCCCCATAGCCTCCGCGTCCAGGGGTAGATGCCCCCGGCGATCGGATACTGCGACACGACCTCGCCAAAGATGAGCGCGACCAGGAGCTGGCCGGCTCCGACGATGACGAGCCAGAAGATCGAGGGCGGGCCCCCCGTGCTCAATGCGAGGGCGAACAGGGAGTAGACGCCGACGAGCGGCGACAGGTAGGTGAAGCCGAGGGCGAAGTTACCCCACCAGGACATGGAGCGGATGAACGAGTCGTCGTAGCCGAGGACCCTGAGGTGCTCCGCGTCGCCAAGACTCTTCTTCGTGGGTTGATCAACTGACATGATGACCTCTTTCGGATCAAGTCGGAGGCTCGCGCGTCCGCCCACCTGGCCGCACACCTCATTGTGTGTGCTCAACCTACTGCGGCCGGCGCCTCAACGAAGCGGAAATGGATGATTGCACGCCCGGCGTGTCGAGACAGGGAAAAGATGCCGATTCCTACCGTCAAATCTTTTTATGCTGCCATTCTCGATCGGGAAGGGCGCTCTCTACAGCGTTTTTCGTTGTGACGACCCTCCCTCGCGAAAACGCAGTTGTGCGCGCTAAAACGGGTTCATAACGCGCACTACTGCGGTTTCGCGGGAGGGGGTCAGGTCAGGCGAGGTAGAGCTTGCGGAGTGTTTCGGTCACGGTCCAGACGGTGCGCATCCCGGTGACGAGGCGCACGATGTCACCCGGCGCGAGGGTGATGCGGCGCCCGTCGCCTTCGAAGTCGACGGTCGCGGCTCCGCTCAGCACCAGGAACACCTCGTCGACCTCGACGTCCCGCATGGCCCCGGGCGACATCTCCCAGACGCCGATCTCGGTGTCGCCGAGCACATCGAGCACGGCGGACCCGGTGCCGGGCGTGCCGGCGACGACCTGCGCGGCCGGGACGGGGGCTCGCTCGATTCGCAGGGCTGCGGCTGCGGTGGCGTGGCCGGGAGTGAGCATCCGTTGTCTCCGTTGGTCAGCGGGTCGAGGGCCGCGGCTAGGAATCGAAGCCGAGGCCGAGGGCGTCGAGCGTCTTCAGGATCGCGTTGCGGCGCCCGCGATTGTGGTCGGCGCGGTCGAGCGACCACCGCGTCGTCTGGATGCCCATCGACGCGATCGGCTCCGGCGGGAAGGGCAGGGCCCGGCCGCGCACCATCTCCAGCTGCGTGCGCTCGGTATGGCGTCCGGCCAGCTGGTCGAGCATGACCTTCGCCGCGAAGTGGGTCGCGCCCACGCCCAGCCCGGTGAAGCCGGCCGCGTAGGCGATTCGGCCGCCGCGGGCGGTTCCGAAGAAGGCGCAGAACCGGGTGGAGGTGTCGATCGCGCCTGCCCAGCGGTGGCTGAACCGGATGCCTTCCAGCTGCGGGAAGGTGGTGAAGAAGTGGCTCGCGAGCCGCTCGTAGCTCGCCGGGCGGTTCTCGTACTCGCTCCGGACCCGCGCGCCATAGTGGTAGATCGCGTCGTAGCCGCCGAAGAGGATGCGGTTGTCGGCGCTCAGCCGGTAGTAGTGGAACTGGTTCGCCAGGTCGCTCAGGCCCTGGCGGTTCTGCCATCCGATCGCCGCCAGCTGCTCGGGGCTGAGCGGCTCGGTCATCAGCACGTAGTCGTAGACGGGCACGGTGGACAGTCGGTTGCGCTTGAGCAGCGACGGGAAGACGTTCGTGGCCAGCGCGGTCTTCCGGGCCCGGACGGTGCCGTGCGGTGTGACCAGGTTGCTGCCCTGGGCCGGAGTGAGCCCCGCGCTGTCGACCTTTCGGACCGGGGTGTGTTCGAAGATCTCGACGCCGAGTTCGGTCGCGACCCGGGCGAGCTCGGCCGCCAGCTTGCCCGGGTGCACCAGCGCATTGCTGCGCCGGTGCCAGACGCCGGCCAGGTAGGTGGGCGAGTCGACCTGCCCGCGCAGGGCCTCCGCATCGAGGAAGACGGTGTCGGCGCTGGTCGGTTCCTCCCGCAGCCACTCCACCTGGTGCTCCTCGATGGCGAGGTCGATGGCGCCCGTGCGCTCGAAGTCGCAGTCGAGGCCGAGCTCGGCGACGCTCCGCTCGATCTCGTCGAGGTTCTCCAGCGCGAGTTCGTTCAGCCGGTCGATCTCGTTCGGCCAGCGGGTGCGGCCGTTCTCCCCGCCGTGGGTCAGGCTCGCTTCGCAGAAACCGCCGTTGCGCCCGGAGGCAGCCCAGCCGACGGTTCGGGCCTCGAGCAGAACCACCCGGGCCGCCGGGTTCTGCTGCTTGGCCATGAGGGCGGTCCAGAGTCCCAGGTATCCGGCGCCGACGACCGCGAGGTCGCAGTTCAGGTCGGCGGCCAGCCGGGGATGCCGCGCCTGCGGGGCGATGTCGTCGAGCCAGAACGGCGCATGCCGGGTGTCGCCGAGGGAGTGCGCGACGACGGATGCGGCGGGCCGCGCCCGTTCGAAAATCGTTGTGCCCACGAAGTCGCCCTCTTCCCGCGGCTGCGCTGCCGCCTCTTCATCCTGCCACCGCCGGCCCACCCCGCGGGCTAGCGCGGGGAGTGCGCCTCCAGGAATTGGTACACCTCGGTCTGGTCCACGCCCGGATAGGTTCCGGTGGGCAGGGCCGCGAGCAGGCTCGTCGGCGTGCGCGCCGCCGGCCACGATTGCCCGGCCCACCGGTCGGTGAGGTCGTCCGGGGCGCGGCGGCAGCAGGACTCATCCGGGCAGAGCGACACCGCACGGTTGGACGTCTCCCTGCCGCGGAACCATTTCACGTGCGTGAACGGCACCCCGACACTGACCGAGTAGTCGCCCTCCTTGGCCTTCTCGATGCGCGAGGTGCACCAGAACGTGCCGCTCGGCGTATCCGTGTACTGGTACCACGGGCTGAACCTGTCTTCGATGTCGAAGACGGTCCTGGCCGTCCAGTTGCGGCACACCGTCGAGCCCTCGACGGCGCCGAGGGCGTCGCTGGGGAAGCGGACCGAATCGTTCTCGTAGGCCTTGATCATGGTGCCGGACTCGTGGACCTTCATGAAGTGCACGGGGATGCCCAGCCTCGCGGTGGCCAGGTTGGTGAAGCGGTGCGCCGCCGTCTCGTAGGAGACCGCGAACGCGTCGCGCAGGTCTTCCATCGAGATCCGGCGCAGGTTCTTCGCCTCGGTGAGCAGCTTCACGGTGTCCTTCTCGGGAAGCAGGATGGCCGCGGTCAGGTAATTGGTCTCCACCCGCTGGCGCAGAAAATCGGCATAACTTTTGGGTTCGCCGTGCCCGCAGAGGTGGCTGGCGAACGCCTGCAGGATGGGTGAACGGGAGTCCCGCGACGCGGACTGCGTCGTGGGCAGGTAGATCCGGCCGTTGCGTTTGTCGGTGACCGAGCGGGTGGAATGCGGGAGGTCGCCCACGTAGTGCAGCGAGTAGCCGAGGTGGCTGGCCATGTCCGCCACCACCTGGTGGGAGACCGGCCCCCCGGTGTGGCCGACCGCGGTCAGCAGCTCGAGGGCCTGCGCCTCGAGCTCCGGGAAGTAGTTGTCGCGCGAGCGCATCGTCGCACGCAGTTCCGCGTTGGCGCGCCTGGCCTCCTCCGGAGTCGCTGCGCGCTCCCGGTGCAGCCGCTCGATTTCGTTGTGCAGGGTGAGCAGGGTCTGGAGCGTTTCGTCGCTCTGGCCCTTGCTCACCCGGATGCGCGGCAGTCCGAGGGCAGTGAAGACGGGTCCGCGCTGGGCCCGCTCGACCGCGATTTCCAAAGCGGCGCGCTCGGAGGGCGCATCCGTTTTGAGCAGGTCGTCCACGGTCGTGCCGAGCGCCGCGGCGATCGTGCGCAACATGGAGAGCCGCGGTTCGCGCTTGCCGTTCTCGATCATCGACACCTGCGAGGGGGCGCGTTCGATGGCCGTGGCGAGGGCGTCCAGGGTCATCTTGCGCATCGTGCGCAGATCCCGGATGCGGCGGCCGAGCGTGAGCGCATCGAGCCCGGCTTCCTCATCCTCGGGGGCAGCACTGAGCAGTGAACGCGGGACGGCATCGGCGAGGACCATGCTTCATCGTCACACGGGAGGATTAGTTCTGGCAAACAGAAGAACGACATTTCTTCTGCCAAACTTTCCGGGTCCGAGTGGGTGCGGGGGCTCCAGAGTGGGATCACAGCCACCGCAACGACGCATTTCGCGCTCGTCGACTCCACAACCTGTCAAGGAGAAAGACAATGAACACCTCACCCCGGTCAACGATCGAACGCCCGCAGCGCACCGCGACGAACACCGGCAGCTTCGCAACCGTCCGCCCGCACCTCGAGATCACCGGCGACCTCGGACCCCGCTACGACGAGATCCTCACACCGGGGGCGCTGGAGTTCATCGCCGAACTGCACGAGCGTTTCGCGGGTACCCGCCACGACCTGCTCGCCGCCCGGCTGCAGACGCGAGTGGATGCGGCCAACGGCCGGGACCCGCGCTTCCTCAGCGAGACGGCGCACGTGCGCCGCGACCCGAACTGGACCGTCGCCGGCGCCGGCCCCGGGCTCGAAGACCGCCGCGTCGAAATCACCGGACCGACCGACCGCAAGATGGCCATCAACGCCCTCAACTCCGGTGCGAAGGTCTGGCTGGCCGACCAGGAGGACGCCACGAGCCCCACCTGGGACAACGTCATCGAGGGGCAGATCACGCTATTCGACGCCGTGCGCGGGCAGCTCAGCTTCACCAGTCCCGAGGGCAAGAAATACACGGTCACCGCCGAGAAGACGCCCACCATCGTGATGCGCCCGCGCGGCTGGCACCTGGTCGAGAAGAACCTGACCTTCGTCGACCGTGCCAACCGCCGGATGGCCGCGTCCGGCAGCCTCGTTGACTTCGGCCTGTACATCTTCCACAACGCCCGCACGCTGATGGACACCGGCTCCGGCCCGTACTTCTACCTGCCGAAGCTGGAGAGCCACCGCGAGGCGCGGCTCTGGAACGACATCTTCAGCCACGCCGAAGACCACCTGGACATCGGCCACGGCACGATCCGAGCGACCGTGCTGATCGAGACGATCCAGGCGGCGTTTGAGATGGAGGAGATCCTCTACGAGCTGCGGGACCACTGCGCCGGACTCAACGCCGGCCGCTGGGACTACATCTTCAGCATCATCAAGACGTTCCGCGCCCGAGGCCGCCGCTTCGTGTTCCCCGACCGCAAGCAGATCACCATGACCGTGCCGTTCATGCGGGCATACACGGAGCTGCTGGTGTCGACCTGCCACCGGCGAGGCGCATATGCCATCGGCGGCATGAGTGCGTTCATCCCGAACCGGCGTGACCCGGCGGTCACCGCCCAGGCCCTGGAGCAGGTCTCGGAGGACAAGCGCCGCGAGGCGACCGACGGCTTCGACGGCACCTGGGTCGCGCACCCCGACCTCATCGCCACCGCCCAGGCGGAGTTCGACCAGGTGCTCGGCGACCGGCCGAACCAGCTCGAACGCACCAGGGACGAGGTGGTGGTGACGGCAGCACAGCTGCTCGACGTGTCATCCATTGGCGGAGAAATCACCGAGGCCGGTGTGCGCGGAAACGTGATCATCGCGTTGCGCTACATCGAGTCCTGGCTGCGCGGGGTCGGCGCCGCGGCGATCGACAACCTGATGGAGGACGCCGCCACCGCGGAGATCTCGCGGTCGCAGATCTGGCAGTGGATCCACGACAACTCGGTCACCGCCGAGGGGCGCCGGATTGACCGGCCCTGGGTCGAGGAGCTGGTCGCCGAGGTGTTCGCCGGTCTCGAGCGCACGCCCGGGGACCGTTTCGACGACGCGCTCGAGGTGTTCCGTACCGCGGCGCTGGAGCCGGAGTTCCCGACCTTCCTTACGGTCGGTGCCTACGCCCGCTTCCTCTGATCCACGCGTGAATCCCTGCACCCTCGTCCCGCTCCGGGGCGGGGGTGCGGCCGCGTGACGGGCAGGCCGGGCTGGGTAGGCTGACGGGATGACCGTGACGATCCGTGTGGCCGGCCCGGCGGATGCCATGGGGCTGGCCGACCTCGCCGCCGCAACGTTCGCCCTCGCCTGCCCTCCGCACACCACGGCGGCCGCGATTGCGGAATTCCTGCGGGACGTGCTCGCCGAGCCCAACTTCGACGAGTACCTCGCTCACCCCGACCGCATCGTGCTCGTGGCCGAAGACGAGCAGGCGATGGTCGGGTACACGATGTTGGTGTTCGGTGAGCCGACCGACACGGATGCGTATGCCGCCGTCGGCATTCGCCCGACCGTCGAGCTCAGCAAGTTCTACGTGCTCGCCGAGAGTCACGGGCGAGGTGCGGCGGCCGCCCTGATGGCGGCGACCCTCGAGGCTGCCCGCGGGCGCGGTGCCGCCGGCACGTGGCTCGGCGTGAACCAGTTGAACGCGCGCGCCATCCGCTTCTATGAGAAGAACGGATTCGTCATCGTCGGGGTGAAGCGCTTCCTCGTCGGCGGGGTGTACGAGAACGACTTCGTGCTAGAGCGCGCCCTCTAGCCTCGTTCGTTCGCACCGACCCTGGCGGCCGCCGCGGTGGGGGCCGACTTCGTGTTCTTCACGTGCTCGTAGGCGGCGAGGGCCGCCCGCCTGGTTTCACCGAGGTCGACGATCGGGGCGGGGTAGGCATCCGTGCCCCATTCCGGAACGTTGGCTCGGATGTATTCGCCGTTCGGGTCGAACCTGGCCGCCTGCAGCTGGGGGTTGAAGACCCGGAAGTAGGGCGCGGCATCGGCTCCGGAGCCGGCGACCCACTGCCAGTTGAACGGGTTGCTGGCCGGGTCGGCGTCGACGAGGGTGTCCCAGAACCACCGTTCGCCTTCCCGCCAGTCGATGAGCAGGTTCTTGGTGAGGAAGGACGCGACGACCATCCGCACCCGGTTGTGCATGCTGCCGGTGCGCCAGAGCTCCCGCATGCCGGCGTCCACGAGCGGGTACCCGGTGCGGCCCTGCTGCCAGGCGCGCAGGGCACGGTCGTCCGGCGGCGGCCACGGGAACGCGTCGAACTCGCGCCGGATGTTCACGGTCGCCAGCTCCGGCGCGTGGAAGAGCGTGTGGTAGCAGAACTCCCGCCAGCCCAGCTCGGTGAGGAAGCGGGTCGCGCTCGCGGTTGCAGGGCCGGTTGCCCGGGCTTGCGCCGCGTCGGTCGCGCGCCACACCTGGAACGGGCTGATCTCGCCCCAGCGCAGGTGCGGGGCCAGGCGCGAGGTGGCGGCCCGGGCGGGAATGTCCCTCGCGTCGGCGTACTCGTCAAGGGAATCGTGCAGGAACGCGCGGAGCGTGTCGTGGGCGGATGCCTCGCCCGGCCGCCACGTTTCGTCGAGGCCCGCCGCCCAATCGGGCTGGGTCGGTTGCAGGGCCCAGTCGCCCAGCCGGTCCGACGGGACGTCCCCGACCCACGGGGGGACGGCCTCGGGCGCGGAGTGCGGCATCCGCGGCGGGGGACCGGTCGTGCATGCACGCCAGAACGGAGTGAAGACCGAGTACGGGCGGTCCTGGCCGGTGCGGATCGTCCACGGCTCGAAGAGGAGCGAACCGGCGAAGCTCCCGGTCTCGATGCCGTCCGCACGGAGGGCCGCCTTGATTCGAGAGTCGACCTCCCGCTCGGCCGCGCCGTACCGCCGGTTCCAGAACACCGCGCCGGCGCCGACGGATGCCGCCAGGTCGGCGATGACCGCCTCGGCCGGGCCGCGGCGCAGGGTCAGGGTGGCGCCCAGCCGCTCGAGCGAATCGGCTAGTGAGGCGAGGCTCCCGTGCAGCCACCAGCGCACCGCGCCACCGAGCGGGCGGACGCCCGGGGACTCCTCGTCGAGGACGTACGCGGCCACGATCGGGCGGCCTCGTTCGATGGCCGCGCGCAGGGCAGGGTTGTCGCCGAGTCGGAGATCGTCGCGGAACCAGACCACGGAGGGGCCGTCGGCGGAAGCTGCGGGCGACGCCGGCCGCGCGGTCCTGAGCTCTGGCATCCGGTCCTCCTTGTCGGTTTCTCCTTGGTGGGATTCCATTCTGTTCCATCGCCTTCGCCGGAGGTGCTCACGCACGTCCATGCGTTTGCATTCAAGGAGAGTTGACAGATTACGCAACTGATTTGCGCGTCGATTCACGTTTTCGCAACGAAATCAGCCGATATGGCGGCTTCAACGGTCGAATAGGTACGCGCTTAGGTGAGCGGGCGCGTGCCTATCTCTGGGGGTAGAGCAGGGACAGACGGATCTGTCTGTCCCGCCGTATAGTTCTTGAGGGGATGGCGTAGCAGCCGGAAAAGCCGCAAGGCGAGACCGTTTGCGCAGATCTCGGTCCGGCTTGTCCGGACGGGGAACACCGGATTCAGACTTCGTGCCTATCGCGATATCACGCTCACGACCTCAGTACGCAGCTCAGCTCCAGCTTCGGAGAACGGCCTGCAACTAACGACATCCTGGATGTCGCGAAGGGAACGATCATGAACAAGCTCCTCAAGGGTTCAATTGCCGGCGCAGCTGGTGTGGCCCTCCTCCTCGGCGGCGCAGGCACGTTCGCGCTGTGGAACGACGACGCCACGGTAGACGGTGGAACGATCGTCGCCGGAAATCTGGACCTCGCCACCGACCTGACGAGCGGAGAGTGGAGCGACGCAAACGGGACCATCGACCTCAGCACCTTCGTGGCTGTTCCTGGTGATGTCCTCACCTACACGACAGACGTGGATGTCACTGCCACCGGTGACAACCTTGTCGCCACCCTGGGCCTCGGCACCGCGTCGATCACGGCCTCGTCCTCAGCCGCGGCCGACGTGGCTCTTGCTGGCTACCTCACCAACACGGCGGTGCTCTCGGCGACCGGTACCGGCATCTCTGGCCTCGGCCCGACCTACACGATCGAAGAGGGCACCGGGGTTGCCACCGTCACGGTCGAAATCACATTCCCGAAGCACCCGACTGCCGGCGCTGAGAACAGCACTAAGAACGGATCGGTCAGCCTGGCCGACCTGTCCGTCACCCTCACCCAGGACTAGTCGCTTCGACCAGGGTGCCCGCCGCCTCGGTGGCGGGCACCCTGGACTCACCCGCACCACATCTGGCCTCACGACTCGCGAAGGGGATGCCTCACATGTCCTCTCCTCGGTCGGCCAAAATCTCTTCTCTACACCCGAGGGCCACCGCGACGCTCGTGGTCGTCGGCGCGATGGGCCTCGCCGTCTTCGCAGCAGGCGGCACGTACGCCCTCCTCAACTCGAGCACATCCATAGGCTCGGCCGCCTCAATCACATCGGGCAGCGCAGCGCTCACGGTCTCGCCGCTCACGATGTCGACGGCGGTGCTGTATCCCGGACTCACAACGTACGGCGCAGCGACGGTCACTAACACCGGTGATGTACCGCTCTCGGTGCGGATCACCGGGCTGACCTCGCCGACGGCGACCACACCTCTGTCTGAGTCGCTCACGATCGGCGTTGGCGTCGCGGCCTCATCGGCTGACTGCACCAGCGGAGCCGTCACGCCAAGCTGGACCGGTACTTTCGCAGCGGCAACGACCGCAACGATCGGGCCCCCGCTTGCCGCCGGCAGCTCCGCAACACTTTGCGTATCCGCGGAGATGCCCCTCGACGCAGCCGCCGGGAGTCAGAGCCAATCGGCCGCGAACTTTGGGATCCTCATCGACGGAATCCAGGGCTGAGTCATGACGACCAGGACGAATTGCGCGCCCGGCAGGCGTGGTCACCGTCTCGCCGTTTCCGTCGGGTTGACGTTGTTCCTCATCCTTGTGGGCACCGGGGTCGCCAGCGCGAGCTGGACCGCTCCGCCCGTCGGCACCACGGCATCTGTGGCTTCCGGAACCATCGGCATCAAGCAGGTCGGGTTCGGTTCCCTCGCGGTTCAGTACGCCCCGACGGTGAGCATAGTCACGGCACCGATCACCGTGACGAACACCGGCACGATTCCGGCCCCGTACACGCTCGCGTTGAGCGCACCTTCCGCGAATCCGCTTGCCCAGGCTCTCGTCAATACGTGGCCGGTGCTGTTCGGGTCAAGCTGCGCCCTGCCCGTTCCGGGCGCGGCCACCACGAGCAAGACCTGGGCGGCCGGGACAACCTTGACCGGATCCCTGGACGCCGGAAGCTCCGCGGTCTACTGCGTCACCACGTCGCTCACCCCCGCGCAGCTCTCCGCGAACTCCGGGGGATCGATGGTTGCGACCCTCGCCCTAAACTCCGCAGTGGGCAATTGGTCGGCCACGGACACAGCGACTGTGGCGCAGTCCGTTTCCGACATGACCGCACCAACGGCCCCCGGCACGCCGGTCGCGTCCGGTACAACCGGCGTGGCAACCACGTTGAACTGGACGGCGTCGACGGACACCGTCGGCGTGACCGCCTATGAGGTCTACCGCACCGGCCTTCTCATCGCAACCGTCACGGCGACGACATTCACGGACGCGGGTCTGACCCCGGGCACGACGTACAGCTACGTGATCAAGGCGAAGGATGCCGCCGGCAACGGGACCGTGTCCGGCACGACCGCCGTGACCACGACAGACACGATCGCTCCGACCGCCCCCGGCACGCCCGTGGCATCGGGCACGACCGGTGTGCAGACCACTCTGACCTGGGCGGCGTCCACTGACAACGTTGGGGTGACCGGCTATGACGTCTACCGCGGCGCAACGCTCGTTGGTACTGTCACCGCGACGACGTTCACGGACACCGGGCTGGCCCCGGCAACCACCTACAATTACACGATCAAAGCGAAGGATGCCGCCGGCAATCAGTCGGTCTCGGGCCCGACCGCCGTGGCAACGACAGACACGATTGCTCCGACCGCCCCCGGCGCACCCGTGGCATCGGGGACGACCGGCGTGCAGACCACTCTGACCTGGGCGGCCTCCACCGACAACGTTGGCGTGACCGGCTATGAGATCTACCGCGGTACGACGCTCGTTGGAACGGTCACATCGACGACGTTCACGGACATTGGGCTGACACCGGGAACGATCTACAGCTACACAGTCAAGGCGAAGGATGCCGCCGGCAATGGGTCAGTCTCCGGCGCGACCGCCGTGGCAACGACAGACACGATTGCCCCGACCGTCCCGGGCGCGCCAGTGGCGTCGGGCACGAGCAGTGCGCAGACTACGTTGACCTGGGTTGCGTCCACTGACAACGTTGGTGTGACTGGCTATGAGGTCTACCGCGGTACGACGCTTGTTGGAACGGTCACGTCAACAATGTTCACGGATACGGGACTGACCCCGATCACGACCTACAACTACACGATCAAGGCGAAGGATGCGGCCGGCAACCAGTCCGCGTCGCTCCCGACGAGCGTGACCACCGCGGCTCTCGACACGACCGCTCCGACCGTCCCGGGAGCGCCGGTCGCGTCGGGCACGACCGGCGTGCAGACCACATTGATCTGGACTGCGTCCACGGACAACGTTGGCGTGACCGGCTATGAGGTCTACCGCGGGACCACGCTCGTTGGAACTGTGACGTCGACAACGTTCACGGACACGGGCCTGACTCCCGCGACGACGTACAGCTACACAATCAAGGCGAAGGATGCCGCCGGCAACGGGTCCGTCTCTGTAGCGACCGTCGTGACAACGCTCGACACGATTGCTCCAAGCGTCCCGGGCACCCCGGTGGCGTCGGGCACAACTGGCACCCAGGCCACGCTGGCCTGGGCGGCATCCACCGACAACGTCGGGGTCACCGGCTATGAGGTATACCGAGGCACGGTACTCATCGCAACAGTCACGTCGGCCACCTTCACTGACACCGGGTTGACCGCGGGAAGCACCTACAGCTACACAATCAAAGCCAAGGATGCCGCGGGCAACCGATCGGCGGTTTCCAGCGCGACGAACGTGATCACCCTCGCAGTGACGCCGACGACCGGCTACAAGATCAGGCCGATCGACAGCACGGGCCTGTGTCTGGACGGGTCCAGCAATCCGCCGGCGAACGGCACGACATTGGTGACCGCGACCTGCAACGGGAACAGCCAGCCGTGGAACGTCGTGCTCATCACCGGAACCTACTACTACAAGATCGTTCACCCCACGAAGGCCTTCGCCTGGGAGATCAAGGACGGCAGCCTCATCGACGGCGCCGGCGCCCAATTCGGAGCCGACACCGGGGCCGCCAAGCAGCAATGGGAAGTCATCCAGCAGAGCGCCGGCCAGTACCGGTTCGTGAATCGGGCGAGCGGTAAGTGCCTGGAGGCGCCGGGAGCAACCACCGCAGTAGGAACGCAACTCACACAGCGAACGTGCGACGGGTCAACCGCGCAGTCCTTCACGGTGAGCTGACGGTGATCTGACATGACTGCTGCCCGAATCGTTGCCCGCCTGGCAGCGCTCGCGCTCGCGGCGGGAGTGTGCGCGAGTATCGGGCTGGCGGGCGCGGCCGCAAGCGAGGCGCCGCCATCGACCGACCTCCTTGTCAGCACGGATGGCGTCCACTTCTTTCCGGCACTCGCCGGAGGCCTCCTCGACGTAGGCGGCCTGCTCGTGCCCGGCGACTCGGTGGCGTCGAGCCTGTGGATCAAGAATCCCACCGGCGCATCCGCCGTGCTCCGGGTCAGCGCCCGGGACGTGACGTTCTCGTCGGGCGACATCGCCGACGGAGTGACCATGTCCGCCTGGGATTCCGGAACCGATACCACTCTGTCGGCCACCCTGCGCACAATCGCCGAGTGCCAGATCATCGTGCCCTCGCAAGCGATTGCGGCAGGGGCGACCATGAAAATGATCGTCAGGTACACGATGGCGGATTTCGCGGGTGAGGTCGGTCAGAACGAAAGCGTCAGCCTCGGGCTGAAGGTCGCCATGCGGGACGCGGAGGCGGGCCCCTTTCCCGCATCCGCATGTGAGGATGAGGGCGTGCTCGTCTCCTCGAGTCCTGCCCGACCGAGCTCGCTGCCGGGCTCGCTGCCGGGCTCGCTTCCGACGACCGGGACGGAGTTCGTCGTCCCGCTCCTGGCCACGGGCGGTTTCCTGGTCGGAATCGGCCTGTTCCTCGTGGCCGGCCGCCGCCGCCGCCGCGAGCACGAGGAGTCATGACCGACGTGGCCGCCGGGACATCCGCCCCCCGGACAGAGCCGAAGACCGGGCCGGAGCCCGGGCCGAAGTCGGGGCCGAAGTCGGGGCCGAAGCTCGACAAGGGGCCCTGGCACTACATCGGCGTCGCCCTGAGCGGGGCGCTCCTCCTGCTCGTGCTGGCCCTCGCGGTCATCCTCATCGTCGTTCCCAAGGTCGCCGGTGGGGTCCCGCTCACTGTTCTGACCAGTTCGATGGAGCCGCGCCTGCCGCCGGGAACGCTGATCGTCGTGCGCCCGGTCAACCCCGATGACCTCCGGATCGGCGACGTCGTCACCTACCAGATCCAGTCCGGCAAGCCGGGCGTGATCACGCACCGGATCATTGCCGTCGCGTCCTCATCAGATGGCAGCCGCTCGTTCACCCTCCAGGGCGACAACAACGGCGCCCCGGACAGCGAGCAGGTGATCGAGGCGCAGATCCAGGGGCGGCTCTGGTACTCACTGCCCTATATCGGCTACGTGAACAACGGCGTCAACGGCGAGAACAAGGCCTGGATCGTCCCCGTCGCAGCCGTGTTGTTGCTCTCCTATGCGGGCTACATGATCGCCGCCGGCACGGTCGCGGCAGCGAGGGGCAAGCGCAAGCCCGGGAAGCCGGTCCCGGGCCCTCGAGAACCGGCACCGAACGCCCCGGGCGGCGACTCCGCCCGCGCCTAGCCGGGCGCCATTCCTCCACAGGGAAGACTTCTGCGAATTATCCACCGAAAATGCAGCTGACCGGCCCTTTGTCGGTAGGAATGTCGGTGGTTCGGCGGAGACTTAACGCATGGACACCCCCACCGAAACCCCGCAGGCGCCCGCCGGATCGGTCCCCGCCG
>NZ_SOHO01000029.1:0-90707 GCF_004403225.1 Cryobacterium sp. Sr8
CGAGGGAGCCGGTGAGGGAGCTGAATACAGCTTCGATGCTTGACATACTGAGATTCTCTCAGCACCCACCGGCATCCGCAGTTATGTTCGACCGTGTCGCGACAACCTCGCCCGGACCCGCCCTGTGGAGGACAAGAGCGAGGACGAGAGCGAGGACGAGAGTGTGGACAAGGCGTTCCGCCCGCAGACATCATCGGCTGCGGCCCGCGGCCCGGCATTGACAACGGCCCGGTTCCCTTCCACGCTGACGTGGAGAGGGGGCGACCGTGGACATCATGACGTGGACATCATGACGCTGAGCGCAGGCGTGAGTTCTCGGCGCGCGCACACCACCCGCCGTGCCCCGCGGCCCGCGACGATTGCCGTCCTCCTGGCCGTGGCAGTCCTCGGCGCGGGCACAGCCTGCACGGCCGCGCAGCACACGATCAGCGGCACGGTTCGTGGCACCGACGACCGGCCGCGGGAGGGGTGCGCCATCGTCGTGGGCGTGATCAGCGGCGGACCGGTCCCCGAAATCGCCCTGCTGAGTGGGCAGGACGGCACCTACGCGTGGACCTTGCCCGCGGGCGAATACACCCTGACCGCCCACTGCCCGTCGGGTGCGAGCGGGGAGATCACGGTCGACGCCACGCTGGCGAATGTCGATGCGGCCGACATCGTGGTCGAAGGCGACGGACTGGCCAGGGACCAACGCGAGGAACAGCGTCAGGGACCGGCGCAGGGGATCGCGTCAGCGACCAACGCCGGGAACGCGTAAAACAGCACCGTAACCGGCTCGCCTTACCTGTCAGCGCGCGGGTTCAATCTTCGAGGTTGTCGATCCCGGGCATCCAGCTGAGCCCGGGCACGCCCCAGCCCCGCTTACGAGTGACCTTCGCCGCGATCTTGCCATAGACGTGCTCGAGTCGATCCACGTAGAGCGTGCCTTCGAGATGATCGTACTCGTGCTGGAAGATCCGCGCCAGCCAGCCGTCCGCACGGATCTCGAAGGGCTTCTGGTCAACATCCACGGCACGGAGGATGGCGGACTGGGCGCGCAGCAGCGGAAACCGCTCGCCCGGATACGACAGGCAGCCCTCGACGTCGTCATCCTCGTCGGCGTACCCGGCCGGCACGGGAGTGATCCACAACTCGGGGTTGATGGCCACGCCGCGCCACGCGCGCTCGTCGTCATCGACGTAGCTGAAAGTGAAGAGTCGGAGGGGCACGCCGACCTGAGGGCCGGCGAGGCCCACGCCGGGTGCGGCATCCATCGTTTCGAACATGTCCTGCACGAGCGAGCGCAAATCATCGTCGAAAACGACTACGGGATTCGCTGGGAAGTGCAGGACAGGGTCCCCTGAAATAACTATCGGTCGAACGGCCATTCAGCAAGGATATCGGGATGGATCTGGATAGGGTCATTGAGTGACCCTCGACCTGATCTCCTTACCGGTCGACATCGCGATTGACCCGCGCCAGGCGATCGGAATCCCGATCGCCTTGATCGGCGCCGTCTTCCTGTCGCTCGGCGCCCAATTCCAGCACCGGGGTGTCACCAAGGTCGAAGCGAACACGGTTGCCGTGACCGGCGGGCTCAACCCCCGACAGCTCATGCTCCTGCTCGCCCGGCCGTCGTGGGTGCTCGGAACCGTCATGCTGGGACTGGCCATCGTCTTCCAGCTCACGAGCCTGTTCTTCGCACCGATCATCGTGGTGCAGCCGCTCGGCGCCGTCGCCCTGGTGATCACGGCCATCCTCAATGCGCGCATCAGCAAGGTGAGCCTCAACCGTGCATCGGTGATCGCCATCTCCATGTGCGTCGGCGGGGTGGGCCTCTTCGTCACGGTCGCCGCATTCACCGCCGTCGACAAGCCGGTCACCGACGCCAACCTGCTCACGATCCTGACCGTGCTCGGCGGCGTGCTCGTCGCCTTCGGGCTCGCCTTCGCTTTCCTCCGGACACGGTTCCAGGCGATCTTCTACATCATCGGCGCCGGCGTCCTCTACGGCTTCGTGGCGACGCTGGCCAAGGTCGTCATCAACCGCACCCAGTACGGCAACGTCGAATGGCTCACGTTGATTTGCGTCGCGGGGCTGCTCCTGGCGGCCGCACTCGGCGCCTACTTCGTGCAGAACGCCTACGCATCGGGTCCTCCGGACCTGGTGATCGCCGGGCTGACCGTTGTCGATCCCCTCGTCGCCGTGGGCATCGGCATCGTCGTCCTCGGGGAAGCCTCGCAGGCTCCGCCATGGGCGGCGGCCGCCTTTCTCGTGGCGGGCGTCATCGCGATCTGGGGCGTCTTCCTGCTGTCGAAGCACCACCCGCAGACTCGCCCCTGACAGTTCCGGGAGGCGGGGGATTGGCCCTGCACTAGCGTGGCGCGCTGTAACTCAGGCTCGCCGAAGCGGCGTCGGTTTAGAATAGGGTGCAAGCAGACCTCCACGGCGCGCGTCGCCGAAACCGAAACTTCTCTGCCGGATGATTCTCCCCGGCACATCTACGTTGGGACCACGCCACTTGTCAGATTCGACGGACCTGCCGATCGACTTGTCACAAAAAGGGGCAGGGATGGCGAAGGATCGCATCCGTGTACTGATCGCGGCCGACACGTTCGCCCCTGACGTCAACGGCGCCGCCAAGTTCGCAGAGCGCCTGGCGGCAGGCCTGGTCTCCCGCGGCCACGACGTTCACGTCATGGCGCCCGCCCCCACGCGCAAGCACGGCAGCTGGATTGAAGTCCATGAGGGCCAGCCCATGATGGTGCACCGCCTGCAGAGCTGGCGCTGGAGGCCGCACGACTGGCTGCGCTTCGCCCTGCCGTGGATCGTGCGTCGTCACAGCCGACACATCCTGGACACCTTCCAGCCGGATGTCGTGCACTTCCAGTCGGCCATCAATGTCGGGCGTGGCGTGGCGATCGAGGCGGCGAAGCGCGGCATCCGTATCGTAGGCACGAACCATCTCATGCCGGAAAACCTGCTGCAGTTCTCGCTCGTCCCGAAGGGATTCCAGGACCGGGTCATCACGGCGTTGTGGCGGGCAGCACGACGCACCTTCAGCCGTGCCGAGGCCGTCACGACGCCGACCCGTCGGGCCGCCCAGTTCCTCGAGAAATACACGGGACTCGTCGGCGTGCACGCCATCTCCTGCGGAATCAACGCCGACAACTACTCGCCGAGCTTCGGCCCGCGCACGGAGAACCGCATCCTGTTCGTTGGTCGGGTGACTGGCGAGAAGCAGATTGATGTTCTCCTGCAGGCGATCGCCTTGCTCGCACCCGAGCTCAAGGTGACACTCGAAATCGTGGGCGGCGGCGACCAGAAACGCAACCTGGAGCACCTGGCCGACACCCTCGGCATCAGCGACCGCGTCATCTTCGCCGGCTACGTCACGGACGAGGAGCTGCGCGAGGCATACTCGCGCGCCACCGTCTTCGCCATGCCCTCGATCGCGGAACTGCAGAGCATTGCGACGATGGAGGCCATGGCCTCCGGCTTGCCGGTCGTCGGAGCGGATGCCATGGCACTTCCGCACCTGATCCACGACAACGAGAACGGTTACCTCTTCCGGCCGGGCAATGCTCGGGACCTCGCCGACAAGCTCACGAAGGTGCTCACCGCGCCGCCGCTGGAACTCGAAGCCCTCAAGCGCGAGTCGATCAGGCTCATCGGCGCGCACGACATCAACCGCACCTTGAACACATTTGAATGCCTGTATCGTGGGGAACCGGTGATCGATCCGGTCAACGACGAAGCCACGGCCAGCTCTCCGGAGTAGTCACGGCGCGGGGCGGTAGCTCAGCTGGTTAGAGCAGCGGACTCATAATCCGTCGGTCATGGGTTCAAGTCCCATCCGCCCTACATCAGAACACCGTTTGATCAGGGAGGGCGATCCACGTCGAAGCATAGTGCGTAAGCCCCGTTGTGGGGTGGGGATGCCAGATCGTGTGGGCCGACTCAGGATGCCATGATTGGGGGATGTCTGATTCCCCACGCCCTGCTGCCTGGTAGTCCTCCGGCGCATGAAACGCTCAGTACTTACAGTCGGCGATCTAACGACGACAGCCAGTCTGGACAC
Organism: Cryobacterium sp. Sr8; assembly: GCF_004403225.1. NCBI lineage: Bacteria > Bacillati > Actinomycetota > Actinomycetes > Micrococcales > Microbacteriaceae > Cryobacterium > Cryobacterium sp. Sr8. The sequence continues at coordinate 4,061 of NZ_SOHO01000029.1, forward strand.
CCGCGTACTCGGCGGTGCAGCCGGGCTCTCCCGCAAGGTCTTATGGGCCCACAGTTGCGAGATGGACGATCCCTGGCGTTGGCTCGGTCCTGACGAACTCCTCATGACCGTCGGCCTGTGCGTCCCCGAAGACCCTGCGCGTCAGAGGGAATTCGTCTCTGCTCTGGATGACGCCGGCCTGGCAGGAATCGCAATCGGCCTTAACGACATTGCACCCGCGATCAGCCCGGACATGATTGATGAGGCAAACAAGCGAGGGTTTCCCCTCCTTGAAACGGGGCGGGATACTCCGTTCGCTTCCATCGGGCGCACGGTTGCTGCCGCCACAACCACCGAGCAGACCTTTCAAGTCTTGAAGCTCAGCAAGTTGTACCATCTCGCCACGTTCGCTGAATCTGATCCCCGCACCCTTCTTCGTGATCTGCAAGGATTGCTCGGAGTTGCACTGAGCGTCGTGGACAACAGCACGGGGATTGTGATTGTTGATGGAGGCGAGCTACGAAATCTTGATGCCCACGAGGACTCACCGGTACGATCGTTCGCCCTGCCCACAGACCGAGGAATAGCCCTCAGGGTCACTGAATTCCCAGGCGAGGAGCTTGACAGCTTCATTCAAGTGCACCTGCTGCAGGTGGTGGACATTGCGGTCAGCAGAGTTCTTCGTTCCGTCAGACGACGCGTAGAAAGAAGCAGTCTGGCACTGCAGGAACTTCTCAATAGTCATCTCCCGCCGGGGCTGGATGACATCCTCGGGCACTCAACGTTTTCCGACGGCTTCCAACTTGTCGCCGTCTCGGGCCACGAAGAGGAACGGGTTGGACGGTCTATCGGTATGGCGGAACTTCCCGCCTTGGCTACGCTGCACCGAGGCGCCATGCTCATATTTGTACCGCTGAGCTCACTCGAGCCTGTGCAAGCGCTCTTAGCAAAGCTCTCAATACAGGCTGCTGCTTCCTCAACCTTCACCGATTATCGCGACACACAGTTTGCCGCGATCCAAGCAGCTAAAACATTGGCATCCGCCCGTGGAACGAATCAGATGTGGAATGACTTTGAGGGTGTCTCGATCTCTCTACTGACACGTTCACGAAAAGAAGCATCGGAAATCGTCGCCCAGGTGCTCGGAGACCTGGCTCGAGACGATCTGAAGTCTGCAGCCCTGAGAGAGACCCTGTTCTGCTTCATCCGCAATGACCGACGATGGATCGATACGGCTCAGGAACTTAATATCCATCGGCAAACCCTTTCGTACAGACTCATGAAGATCAAGGAGATCACGGGACGAGACGTCTCGAGTTCGGCTGATCTGTCGGCTTTCTGGATTGCCTACCAAGGCTGGCCTTCCTACAGCGGTTTAGCAGACGACGTTGACCGCTAGATGTGTTCCCACGGAGGTTGAATGCACCGTGGCTGAACTAAGACGCGAAAGCCGCATTGACTTAGAACGCTTCGGAATCGTCGTAGGGGAACCACCAGAAGTTCTGTTCGGACTGCTTCGCGTCGACAATGATGAACTTCGCGTGACGGAAAGTGTCTAACCCTTCCGCACCGAGTTGACGCCCGATTCCCGACATTTTTCGCCCGCCGAACGGTCCCGCGTCGTTATCGAGAAGCGGGGCGTTGATCCAAACCATTCCCGCGATGAGCTCCTGATTGGCTCGGTCGATCTCAACGATGTCTGCCGAGTAAAGATTGGCCCCAAGCCCGAACGGCGATCCGTTCGCCAGGTCCAGTGCGTCATCGAAACTCGAGACTCGATAGACAGCGACGACGGGGCCGAATATTTCCTGCATGTATATGTCCATGTCCCGCGTCATCCCCTCAAGAATCGTCGGTTCCAGGAAGAATCCGCTGGCCAGTGACTCATCCGCAATCGCTGGGCGCCTACCCCCGAGAGTTACCTGTGCACCCTGTTCGATGGCGCGCTCGAGAATCCTCGTCACTCGCGCGAGTTCTCGAGCGTTCTCCATCGGACCGACGTCGACTTTGTCAAGCGGGTGCCCGACGCGAAGAGCAGCGATGTGCTTTCGGAACTTACCCATGAACTCGTCATAAACGTCCGTGTGCACGATAAGCTTTTCGGTCGACGTGCAGACCTGCCCCCCATTGATAAAGGCGGCAAAAGCCGCACCGCGTGCCGCAACATCAAGGTTCGCGGACGGCATGACGATGAACGGGTCGCTTCCCGACGCCTCAATGATGAACGGCTTGAAGGTATCGGCACACGCCTTCGCCACAATCCGACCAGTCGGTACGCTTCCCGTGAACGAGACCTGATGCGTGTCGGCGTGGCTGACCAGTTGCGATGAGGTGCGGGCCGTTCCCGGAACACACTGCACGAGCCCCGCAGGCAGGACCTCGAACGCCCGCACAAATGCCAGCGTTGTCAGCGTTGCCCACTCGGACGGTTTGATGATGATCGCATTACCCGCCGCAAGCGCCGCCGCTCCCGTCCACATGGATAAGACGATGGGGTAATTTGCGGGCAGGATGATTACTGCGGTGCCCATCGGTTCCTTGATCGTGTAATGCAATTGCCCGGCTGTCGCCGGGCCCTGAACCGTGCCGATGGCGTGTCGGCCAACCTCGGCGAAGTAGTCCATGGCGGTGATGGCCCAACTCACTTCGTCGTAACTCTCCTTGAACGGCTTTCCCGTTTCCGTCGAAAGAATTTCGGCGATGAGGCGCTGGTCCTCTCGAACGCGTCGACCTGCTTCGTGAATCAACTCCGCTCTATCGAGGGCACTGAGCGCGTACCACTCACGTTGAGCCGCATTCGCGTCGCGCACGACGTCATCGACCTGCTTCTCCGTAAGGTCCGATATCGACCCGATGACCTCCGCAGTGCTCGGGTTGAGTACGTCGGCGAATTTCTCGTCACCAGCTTTGGCAAGTCCGTTCTTGCCGAAGTACGAATTGCTGAGCGCTGCCATGGTGTCGTGCGCGACCCTTGAGCCGCGGTGAAGGGTTGTGTTCATCGTGGTCTTTTCCTTTGAACTATTCGATGGGAGCGGCGAAGGAATCGAGCTCGCGGTCAGCGGATTCGATGATTTTCCGCTCAGCATCAAGATCCATACCTCGGCAGAGAATCCAGTAGATGAGACCACCAATCGGGATTCCCACGAAGAAGGCGACGTCAACGCCACCGAGTGCGAGTGCAATTGGCCCCTGGTAGAAGGACAGATACATGAACGGAATCATGATGACGAATGTCAGGACGTAGGCGGCTATTCCGCGCCAGTTCCAGTTGCTGTAAATACCGGTGCGCGAGAACATCTCGCGAATCGAGTAGTGACCACGACGCACCAGAAAAAAGTCCGTCAGGTTAATGGCGGTCCACGGCGCCATCAGGTACGACAGCACGACGAGGATGGTCGCGAAGCTCGTGTTGAGAAAGTCGGCGGGCATGTACGCGCCGGCAACGGTCGCCGTCAGTCCGACCATGAGAATGGTCACGATGCGGATTCGGCGCGTTGGTACCACCGATCGGACGCTGTCAATGGCCGTGATGATGGTGAGTGATCCGCCATACACGCACATCGCCATGAGGCCGAGAAGTCCGAGCCCACCCAGGACGAGCATTATTGGTCCGAGCCCTGCAAAGACCGAGTCGCCCGTTTGCGAGAGGCTCGTGATGAAGTACTCATCCGGGAGCAGCGCCATGCAGATTGCGCCGACCGCCTCGAACGAGAAGACCCCGAAGAACAATCCAAGTGACGTCCAGGTCATGATCTTGGCCTTGTGGGTGCTGGCAGGCATGTACCGCGAGTAGTCGGAGACGAAGAACGCCCACGACAACTGGTACGCGGCCGCGGCGGAGACTGCAGTGAAGAACGCGGCAGGCTTGAACGTTGCCGAGCTGAGATCCCATGAGCTTGCCGGGATGGCACCGTTAGCGAACAACCCGAGGATGTAAATCACCAGCGCGATGATGAGCGCAACCGAAATATACCGTTGAGCTACGTGGAGCCAGTGATATCCAAAAATCGCGAGAGCAACAGCGACGAGTCCCGTAATGATCGCCCACGTCGGGGCGCTTCCGCCGCCAAGCTCTTCGGCGGTGGCACCGAGGAGGTTGCCTCCGAATACGATGTAACCCCAGTAAACGACGATGGCCATCAGCCAAATGGCGAGGGCTCCGTAGCGGCCGAACTGCGGTCGACTTTGAATCATTTGGGGCAAGCCAAGGTGCGGGCCTTGGGTGGCGTGTGAGGCTACCGGCGCGGTGCCGACGACGGTGCCGACGACGAGCGCAATGAGCGTCCACCCCAAGTTGAGTCCCATAACAATTCCGAGCGCACCGGTTGCCATGCTCAAGAGATGTGCACTGCCGGCAAACCAAATCGTTGCCTGGTCCGTGAGTTTGCCCTTGCGTTCGTGCGCGGGCACGTAATCAATCGAGCGCACTTCAATCTGACCAATCAAGGTCGAATCGGATCGCGTTGTGGTCATGATTGCTTCTCCATTTGACTTCGTTGTCGGGGATTGGATCTCGTTTGTCGAGTCCCGAAGTTCATTCACGTATTGCGTTTGGCTTCGTGGACAAGTGTGAGCAAAGCCGTCCACAATCTGAACTGTAAAAAAGTACGAATATGTGTCAACTCTTGTATCAACGTCACGTTTACAGACAATCGCCTCACATCCACACTGAGAACCGTGATCAACTCCGCGACCCACAGCCCCTTGTCCCTCTGGCATGCAGATTCCAGCCTCGTACCGTTCGGCTCCGAGCCATTGGGAGGCGATCTGGATGTCGATGTCGCTATCATCGGTGCCGGCTATACGGGTTTGTGGACTGCCTATTTCCTCAAGCAACAGCAGCCGAATCTGTCCATTGCGATCTTTGAGGCCGAAACGGTCGGTTACGGAGCGTCAGGGCGAAACGGTGGATGGTGTTCGGCCCTGTTCCCGGCATCGATGAAGAAGATAGCGAGCCTCAGTTCGCGCGATGCGGCTATCCGACTTCAGCGGGCGATGAACGAATCGATCACAGAAATGGGCACAATTCTCGCCCAGGAAAGGATCGACTGTGACTGGAAGCAAGGCGGCTACGTCTCGCTTGCACGAAACGAGGCTCAATTGGTTCGTTCCCAGAACGAGGTCCAAGGGTGGAGGTCCTGGGGCTTCGGTGATGAGCACATGAGCCTTCTGTCCGCAAAGGAAGCGTCGGCGCGGAGCAACGCCACTGAGGTGATGGGCGGCACCTACACCCCGAATTGTGCAGCCATCCAACCTGCAAAACTGGCGTCAGGACTGGCTCGGGTCGTCGAGAAGCTCGGCGTTTCGATTTACGAGCGTTCGCGCGTGACGGCGATTGGTACTCGAAAGTTGGAAACGACGGGGGGAACCGTCACGGCCGACTACATCATTCGCGCGACCGAAGGGTTCACGGCGGAGTTTCCACAATTCCACCGGGATATCGTCCCCATGTACTCACTCATGGTCGCCACCGAACCGCTTCCCAAGGACATCTGGGAAAAAATTGGTCTGGCCGAACGCGAAACCTTCTCCGACAAGCGGCACCTGCGGATTTACGGTCAACGCACGGCCGACGGCCGTCTAGCGTTCGGCGGTCGCGGCGCGCCTTACCATTATGCGTCGCGCGTCCGTGCGTCTTTCGACAGCGAGCCGGATGTTCACGCGATGCTTCGTCACATTCTTAGGAACCTTTTCCCACCCCTCGCGGATGTTCAATTCACCCACGAGTGGGGAGGGAATCTGGGAATCCCGCGTGACTGGTATCCCTCGGTGACATTCGATCGCGCTACCGGTTTCGGACAGGCCGGAGGGTACGTCGGCGACGGCGTATCGACGGCATTCGTCGCGGGCAGGACACTTGCCGCGGAAATTCTTAACACTGAGTCGGAACTTCGTCAACTTCCCTGGGTTCAACGTCATTCGCCACGATGGGAACCGGAGCCATTGCGGTGGCTCGGGGTCAATGCCGTCACGCAGGCTTTCGCGCAGTCGGATCGCAACGAGGCGCGCTCGGGGAAACCCTCAAAGATTGCATCGAGTGTTTGGAAATACATCGGCCACTGACGGCAAGAACGAAACCCCGCGAGGGCTGGATTGGCGTTGGCCCGGAGCGTAGGCCGCTCGATCGAGTGTCCAATGCCAGCGGAGCATTCTGCGGCCCGTTGCGGTGATTCGGCACTCCACCGTGTATGCGACGCAAGCCGAACGCAGTTGTTTCCCTCCATGACCGAACGCATCGAACTTGAAATCAGGGAGACAACTGTCGTCAAGACATTCCGGTCATGGGGCGACGCGAGCACGAACGCGAGTGGAGGGGCCCGCAGGCTGCTGACCGGTATGCGCCGGGGCTGACGCCGAAACCGATCGAGCGGGGCCTCGTCGCCGGCCGCCCGCGCGAAGTGATGGCAAAGGTCAGCGGTTCGTCTCTCGGCCGGGGTAAAGCTCGTCGTGTGCATGCCTGCTACTACACACGCGAGTTCGTGTAGGCAGAGCGGTTGACCGCTCGGTCCGGCCAGGGCCGGCTTGAGTTCGAGCGCGTGCAGGAACTCGTGGCGTCGCGAATCGAACCTGGCTCACATCCTCGACATAGGCGGGCCACCGGGGTGCACGCGGCGAGGCCCACTGAACTCGGCCATGCGGTGGTCATGATCGACCCGCTGCCGGAGCAAGGCTGCCCGCGCCCGCGCCCGCGCCCGCGCGCAAGGGTCCTTCCGCGCCGAGATCGGCGACGCACGTGATTTGAAGTTCGGTGATGACTCAGTCGACGCCGCATTGATGTTCGGTCCGCTGTATGATCTCGCAGACCGAGAGAGCCGCCTGGTGGCGGTCCGCGAAGCCCAGGGGGTCGTCCGCAGCGGCGGTGGGGTCTTCGTCGCCGCCATCCCTCGATTCATTGCACACGCCTCGTTGTCCCTCGGTGAGGAGGCGGCCCATCCCTGCCCGCGGATTGGATCGCGCTTCTGGAGCACGGCACACCGCCAGCCGGAGGACGGTTCCCTGGGCCGCATTTTCGCAGGGGCGGAGCGGCAGCCACAACTTGAGGAGGCGGGACTCGCTGAGGTGACGGTGTGCGCAATCGAGGGACGCGACGGTCTGGCCCTTGAGGAACTCCCGCGAATTGACGACGCCCAGCTCCAGGCAGCAATCATGACTGCACGCGCCGTTGGCGGGATCGCCGGAAGCCGCGACATGAGCAACCCCATCATGGGCATTGCCCGGGTTCCCCGAGGTCCACGCGCTCGATTCGATGGTCCGAAGTCGCGCCGTCATTTGCGAGAATGACGAACGGCTAGCGGGATGCGCTTCCGTGGCTCGGGCATCCGGGCTGTCCGTCCTCACGCGCGACGAAAGCCCAAGCCCGCAGCGACGTCATCCTCTACGTCGATGGCTTCTACAACAGCGGGCGCCGGCACTCAGCCCCGGGCTACCGCAGGCCCAATGGAGACCACTATGGTTATCAACAGCCAGCCCTGACCGCTTGAAGAAGACACTTATTCCGCCGTCCGAAATCTCCGCAGCAGCCCAGATAGCGATTCGTGGAGTTCGTGCTGGCGTTCCCGCAGACCGAAGAGGCAGAATGAGTCCGCACGATGTGGTTGTAGTTGGAGCCGGCCTCGCTGGGCTGAGCGCTGCTCGGGACCTGATGAATGCCGGGTCGGATGTCGTTGTGTTGGAGGCTCGCGCCCGGCCCGGCGGGCGGGTCGAGCAGACCAGGACTGCCGATGGCCGCCTCGTTCAACTTGGCGGAGAGGTCGTGGGCGACTTCCACACGGCGTATCGTGGGCTCGTCGATGAGCTGGGCCTGCACCTCGGTCCGAGCTTCACCGATATCCCGGGCGAGTCGACCTGGCTGATGAACGACGGCCTGTCCGTGGGCAACGCGGTGCCATGGCTATCGGCCTCGGACCAGCGGAAGCACGACCGAATCGAGCGGCAGTTCGCAGAGTTGGCGGCGACCGTGGATCCGGACAATCCCTGGGGGCATCCCGACGCTGTGGCTCTGGACCGCCTGTCAGTCGGTGACTGGTTGCGCTCTGAAGGCGCCACCGCCAATATCGTACGCGCCATGGAAGTTCGTGCGATGGCCTTGGCGGACGACTCCGTCGAGCGGCGGTCGCTGCTCGGCGACCTCCGCAAGGAGTCGGCGGCGGGTGCCCTCGGGTTCTACAACTACGACGCGTGGGAGAGCTTGAAGGTCGTCGAGGGCTCCGCTACCGTCGCACTTCTCATGGCCGAGCAACTCGCGCACCGCATTCGCTATTCCAGCCCCGTGGCCGCCATCGACATCACCACGAACGGTGTCTCCGTGACCCTCCACACCGGTGAGCGCTTCACCGCGTCCGACGTCGTCTGCTCCTTGCCGGCAGGGCCGCTTCGGGACGTTCGCATAACCGGTCTCAGCGCCGAGCGCCTCGCATCGCTACACCGCCAACAACACGCCCCGACCGCGAAGTTCGTGACCGTCTACGATTCCTCCTTCTGGGAGGAGAACAACCAGAACGGCACCGGCTACTTTGAACACACCATCCTCGGCGGGACGTGGGTGCAGAACACGGGCATTCTCTCTGCACTCGTACCCGTTGGCAAACTGGGGCCCTACTTTTCCACGCCGCCAATGCTCCGTGAGAAGGCTTTGACGGCGGAACTGGGATCAGCCTACGGGCCGCGGGCGACGGCCCCGGAGGCCGTCTTCATGCGCAACTGGGGTGCGGATCCGTGGACGCAGGGTTACATCACAGCGTGGCGTCCTGGGGAACTCACTGCCGTCGGTCCCCTTCATGGCACGCACGAACCTCCCTTCTGGGTGGTGGGTTCCGACCAATGGGTCTGCGGTTACATGGAAGGCGCCGTGCGCACCGGACGCGCAGCCGCCCGAGAACTCATCGGAAAATGAAGTCTCGATTTCAGGCTGGAGCGTCCCGTTTCGCCCTCAGCTCCCTCTGCGCTCTCGTCGGGGCGCCAATTGGAACCCTCAGGAGGCCCCACTGCCGGGTGACGAGAGGTCCAAGACGATCACAGCTCTTCGACTCCCCACGCGACGAATCCGATCAGTGCAAAGACGGCGATCACGCCGAGCACGTACGCAATGTCCAGCACAGAAGACTCCATCCGAAGGCCGGAAACGCGTCACCCGATCGGTGCGCGAGTACCGGGGTACGGCACGAGCACACACCCAGCCGGAGCGAGTACGAAACGGGCCTTACGATTCCCTAACGGACGTTCCGGAAACCTAACGACATTCCCCCCGCGTGCCCAGCCTGAATGTGCGGCGCTTGCCTTTGCAGGGCAGACAATTGAAGCTGGAGTGTCGCATTCGCGCATTCGCGCATTCGCGCAATCGTTCGATGTTCGACCGGCGCGAGCAACAAGAGGAAGAGCGAAGTGGATTCAGCAAATGCGCCGGTAATCCCGGAGAGCGTTCCTCGGCCCATCCATGTCGGAGCGCAGCCGAACAGCCTTACGCGGTGGCTGCTGCAGCACAGGGTGCAGCCCGTCGGGCCAGAGAGCTCCGAAGACACCGCGACGACGCACTCCTGGTGGAAAGTGATGTGCCTGACCGGCGTTGACTACTTCTCGACGCTCTCATATCTGCCCGGAATCGCCTTCCTCGCCGCCGGCGCCCTGTCGCCCCTGGCGACGCTGCTGATCGTGGCCCTCACGCTGCTCGGGATGCTGCCGATGTACCATCGGGTCGCCAAGGAGAGCCCACACGGCCAGGGGTCCGTGGCCATGCTGGAACGCCTGCTGCCGTTCTGGCGGGGCAAGTTCTTTGTGCTGGTTCTGCTCGGGTTCGTCGCGACGTCATGGATCATCACGATCACGCTGTCGTCGGCGGATGCCACGGTGCACCTGCTCGAGAACCCGTACGTCCCCGCGTTCTTCGAGGGACAGGCGGTAACGATCACGATCGTGCTTCTCCTCGTGCTGGGCGGAGTCTTTCTCCTCGGCTTCACCGAAGCCGTCAGGGTCGCGATTCCGCTCGTGGCCGTCTACCTGCTCCTCAACGGGATCGTCATCGGCGTCGGTTTGTACGACGTGTTCACCGAATCTGGTGCCCTGGCGGGCTGGACGGACGCCCTCATGTCCCGCGGCGGCAGCTTCGGCGACATCATCGGCCCGGCGCTCATCGCGTTCCCGCTTCTGGTACTCGGGCTGTCGGGTTTCGAAACCGGGGTGAGCATGATGCCGCTGGTTGCCTCGAGGGGGAAGACCCGTGAGGAGCGACTGGCGTCGCGGATCCGCAATACGCGAAAGCTCCTGACCGCGGCCGCCGTCATCATGAGCGTGTACCTGCTGACCAGCAGCTTCGTCACGACGGTACTCATCCCGGCAGCGGCTTTCCAGGACGGCGGCGAAGCCAGCGGCCGCGCCCTGGCCTACCTGGCCCATGAGCGCGTCGGGAACACGTTCGGCACCGCCTACGACATCAGCAGCATCCTCATCCTGTGGTTCGCCGGCGCATCCGCGATGGCTGGCCTGATCAACATCGTTCCGCGCTACCTCCCGGCGTACGGCATGGCCCCGGACTGGAGCCGTGCTGTGCGGCCGGTCGTGCTCGTCTACACCGGAATCAGCATCCTGATCACGATCGGATTCAACGCCGACGTGAACGCCCAGGCCGGCGCCTACGCCACCGGAATCCTCGCCATGATGGTCTCCGGGGCCGTGGCCGTCACCATTTCGGCCGCCCGGCGTCGGCAACGACGAGCCGCCATAGCCTTCAGCGCCCTGACCGTCGTGCTCTTGTACGCTCTGGGAGCGAACATCCTGGAGAAGCCCGACGGCATCATGATCTCGGCGTTCTTCATCGCCGGGATCATCGTCGTCTCCCTGGTGTCCCGGGTGTCACGCACGACCGAGCTGCGGGTGGAGCACGTCGAGTTCGACGAGGCTGCCCGCCGGTTCATCAGCGATTCCCTCGTCTTCGATGGCGCGCTCAACGTCATCGCCAACCGGCCTCAGGCCGACGAGGAGGCGGGGTATGCGGCGAAGGAGGCCGAACAGCGAGGGATGAACCCGGTGCCGGGCGCCGCCGACGTCCTGTTCCTGGAGGTCGATGTCGTGGATCCGTCCGGCTTCAGCGAGACGCTGCGGGTTCGCGGCGTCGAGATCGCCGGCTATCGGGTGTTGCGGGCGGAGAGCCCTGCGGCCCCGAACGCCATCGCGGCCATCCTGCTCGCGATGCGGGACGCGTCCGGGGTGCGGCCGCACGCCTACTTCGAATGGTCGGAGGGCAATCCGCTGGGACATCTTCTTCGCTACCTGCTACTCGGGATCGGAGACACCGCACCGGTCGTGCGTGAGATCCTGCGCAAGAGCGAGTCCGACCCGAGCCGGAGGCCGGGTATCCACGTGGGCGGCGGCTGAGAGCATCGTCGGGCCCGCGCGGGTGAGCTGGCGCACCGCGCGCGCTGGGGGGATACCCGGGGTCTGTCCGCGCCGGCGCGCGCGTAGAGTGAACACGCGCAATCACGGATGACCCGCCAGGGCGGGACGAAAACGATCCGTCGACGGCGGGGTGACCTTCCTCGAGGCCATCTTCACGGCAACCTTGGCCGTCTGCGAGACCGTGCCACCGTCGTCGACACGGCAACGTACCGGAGCCCAGTCGGCCAGGTCGTCATCCTCCTGCTGATCCAAGTCGGCGGGTTCGGGATCATGACGTTCGCCTCCGTGATCGGTCTCACGATCGCCCGGAAGCTGTCGGTCCGGTCGGCCGGTCGATCTGGCTGGGAGTGTTCCACGCCGTGTCCTCGTTCAACAACGCCGGGTACGCGCTATTCAGTGACTGCGCCCGTCAAGTTCTTGAGACAGTCTGATGTGTTTTTCTTCTACGCCGCTGCCTTTTGGCGGCGGTCGTGGTGAGCGGCCAGCGCGGCGGCTGGTTGTAGTCCTCCGTTGTGCGAATGGGGGCGACGCCGGTTGTACCAGGATTCGATGTATTCCATCACCGCGGTGCGCGCAGCGAGGTGATTCTGAAAGTCGTGCTGGTAGTACATTTCGGTCTTCATATGCGAGAAGAAAGACTCGGCCACGGCGTTGTCCCAGCACACGCCAACAGCCCCCATCGACTGGGTGACGCCATTCGCGGCGCACCATTTCTGGAAGTCGCCCGAGGTGTATTGGGAGCCGCCATCCGAGCGATGAAGGCCTCGACCTCGGCTCCGCCGCGTGCCAGGGAGTAGGCGGCGGGCTCGAGCAACACCAGCGACTGAATCCTCGTGGGGTATCGGCCGGCAGCAAGGATTGCCGGGATTCCGCCGTAGGAAGACGCCACGATGTGGATCGGCTCGGCGCTCACCCGCAGGAGGCTGTCAACCCAGCATCCAATCTCGGTCGGCCTGGGGGAGTCGTTGCCATATCCCGGAAACGTGACGAACACGGCACCCGGGATGTTCCCGACCTGGTTGGGCGCAGGCCTTGCCTGAGCGGCCGGACCCGTGTGCGAAGGCGGTCTCATGGCGGGGCATGCCCACTGTCTATCACGCGCGCGTCTCTCGTTCGGTTCAGTCGAGCGCCGACACGACGGACAAGGCACTGTGACGGGCGGGCAGCGCCGGGGGAGTCGGCCGCGTGATTTCGCCCAGTGCTGCCATGCTCAGGACATGACCAACACCCCACGCCCTCGCGCACGCCGCCGGGCCGTGCTCGCCGCCCTGGGCGTTGTCACATCTCTCACTCTCGGCGCCGCCCTGACCGGCTCCCCGTCTCAGGCGCAGGCGGCCCCAGAACAGACACTCGTGAGCCGAGCGACCACCAAAGCGTTCGCGGTCACGTCCGCCGTCGTGTTCAACCGCAACGCGGCCTCGATCACCGACCCCAGGAGCCCCTGGGTCGTCGTCAACAAGAAGCGCCCGCTCAACCCCCGCAGCTACGTGCCTCCGCTCGTATACGTACCGATCAACTACGTGTGGCGCCCGTCGCTGCAGTGGGGGCCTCCAAAGCCGCCACAAAAATGCTCGCGACCTACCAGGCAGAGACCGGACGCCGAATGCAGTCGCAAAGCGCGTACCGCAGCTACGCCACTCAGGTGTCGGTGTACAACGCGAGCGTGCGGATCCGCGGCGTCGCGGCCACGGACAAGATCATTGCACGCCCCGGCACGAGTGAACACCAGACGGGTTGGGCCATCGACGTCAGCGCCCTGCCGTCGAACTGCTCGCTGAGCACCTGCTTCGCCAACACCCACCAGGGGAAATGGCTCTCGGCGAATGCCTGGCGCTTCGGGTTCCTGCTCCGCTACCCGGCTAACAAGGTGGCGGTCACCGGCTACAGCTTCGAGCCGTGGCATTACCGTTTCGTGGGCCCGTACCTGACCACCGAGATGCGCCGGACGGGCTTCACAACCCTCGAGGAGTTCTTCCGCCTGCCGGCGGCCCCCAGCTACTGATCCACTCACCCTGATTTCGCAGTCCCCGGGACGTCACCGAATCCCGGCTAGGCTGTCGAAAAATCGACACGGGGGCCGATCATGATCGTTCACGTTGAGCTGCCCCTCTCGCGCGCACGGAGGAGACGATTCGCGTCTCTCGCGGTGGCGATCCTGGGGTCGACAGCCCTGGCCGGCTGCGCCTCGCCGGCCCCGGAGCCGACCCCGACCGTCGAGGACACGCGGATGGTGTTCACGTATGACTACAACGTGTTCATGCAGGCACGGTTCGAGACGAAACTGGAGTTCATCGCGAACACCTGTGTCGGCGTGACCGGCCAGGACGGCACCATGATCCTCGCGGTGCTCCCGCACGGCAGCCAACTCACGCGGGACGGCGACTCCTGGCTGCTCGTGGTGCCCACCGTGGACCAGCCGATCGCCATCGGCGTGGACACGGTCGTCGCCGGGGGAGGCTACGTGCCGTGGGGGTCGTTTGGAACGTCGGATGAGACTGTTCCAGCCGAGTGCCGGACCGACGAGGTCGTCCAGTTCTACCCGGAGGGCTACGGAGGCTAACGGCGCATCAACAGGCGCCCCACATGCCGGCGCCGGCCGCCGCAGCGGCGTCCTCGGCCGCAAGCAGCAGAGGGTAGTAGGCGTCGTTCGGCTCGATCATGAGCGATTCGGCAGCGCCGGCGGCAACGAGCTCGTAGTTCACGAATCGCCCGTCCTCGGTCCACAGATAGAACAGGCTGCGCCCGTATTGGTCGACGGGGTCACTGTCGGCGGTGATCCAGGTCACACTGCCGTCGGGCAAGAGTGTTCGCAATTGTCGGGTGGCCTCGTCGCCGAAGCATTCGGCGCGGTCGCCCACTTCGGGCGTATCGATCCCGACGAGCCGCACCTTGACGGTGTCCGTCGTCGCCACGAAAGCGTTCGGCTGATTCGTGCGCAGGAACAGCGTGTCACCGTCGTGCACGTGTTCAACGGTCATCGACACGGCATTGCCCGGACGGGCCGGGATGCCGCCGCCTGACGAGGCGGGAGCTCCACCGGCCGCGCCCGCCCCCGGCTCTGCGGCGTCGTTCGGTTCGCCGAGCGGAGTGCTCAGGATGCCCTCGAGGGCCGGGGTCAGCGGCCCGAGTTGCTGGGCGGCGACGAAACCGAGCGCTCCGAGGGCCAGCACGCCGACCAGCAAGCCCGAACCGCCCCGTATCCCACCCATTCCCTGAGACTAGGGCGTGTGTCTCCCACAGACCAGCCGGGAGGGGGTCAGACGCGCGCGACGGGAGTCGAACGCGACTGTTGCCCTCGGGGAATCCGCTTCGAACGCTCCGATCGCCCGGCTACTTCTTGAAGGCGTCCTTGATGTTCTCGCCCGCCTGCTTCAGGTTGGCTTCGGTCTGGTCGGTCTTGCCCTCGGCCTCCAGCGATTCGTTGCCGGTCGCGTTTCCGACCGCCTCCTTAGCCTTGCCGGCTGCTTCTTTGGCCGCGTTCTCGATCTTGTCAGCGCCGCTCATAATCGGCCCCCTTCTCTAAGTTTGTTGACTAGCAGAACGGCCACGATATGCCATCCTCTCTCGTGGCGAAAGGGGGGATCGGGACAATTCCCGGGTTCGACCGCGCTTCGCGCAGCCGTCAGGGGGTCAGCCGGCGTCCTTCGACGCGGCCCCTTCGTCTCCCGCCTGTGCGTCCGACGGGACGTGCTTGCGGAACCGGGCGCTGTCGGCCGCCGGGCCGGTCGTGCCGGAGCCCGAAGTGCCGGTGCCCGAAGTGCCCGTGCCTGAAGCGCCCATGCCCGTTTCCGTGGGCTCGGCGTAGGCCAGTTGGTAGTGGTCGTAGAGTTCCTGCTCCTCAGTGGCGCTGAGGGGCTCGTCGTTGTCCACATCGACTTGCGGTGCGTCCTTGACGAGCGCCTTGTCGTAGGGGACATGCAGGTCCGTGCCGTCCCAGTCGGCGTCATCGAGTGGCACGAAGGATTCGAACAGTCCGAACAGGCCCGTGCGCACGCTGACCCAGCTCGGGCGGCCGTTGATCTGGTCCTCGAACACCTGGCCGACGGTGCCGATCTTGTCGCCATCCGGGCCCAGCACATGGGCGCCCATGAGGGCGTTGATGTTCTCCGCGGTGATCTTCATGGAGTCCTGCTTTCGCTCAAGGAGCCTCGGCTCCTGCGGAGTCCCGCTCAGGGTATGAGTGAAACAAAGTGGGAGTCTAGCCAGATGTCGACCCAGATGTCGACGCGGCCTCCATACCCGCCGGGACGGCGTGCACGCTCAGCCCGCAGCTAGGCTGTGACCATGGATGTGCTGCTCGGGTTCTGGGAGCAGATCACGACCCGCAACGCGCCGCTCCCGCTCCAGGCCGCCTGGCTGACCGTCGCTGCGGCTGCGGTCCTCGTGCTCGTTCCCGCCTTCTGGCGGCAAAGCCGGCACGTGATCACCCTGGTGCACGAGGGCGGGCACGCCGTCGCCGCGACGCTGAGCGGCCGGCGGCTGGGCGGCATCCGCCTGCACTCGGACACCTCCGGACTCACCGTCAGCCACGGCCGGCCCGGCGGGCCCGGGATGGTCTTCACCCTCCTGGCCGGGTACCTCGCCCCGTCGTTCCTCGGGCTCGGCGCCGCCCGGATGCTCAGCCTCGGTTACGACGTCGCCCTGCTCTGGCTCATGCTCGCCGCGCTGGCGCTCATGCTGGTGCAGATTCGGAACTGGTTCGGCCTGTGGTCGGTCGCCGCGAGCGGAGCCGTGGTCCTCGGCGTTTCGTGGTTCGGCTCTGCCGGCGTGCAGGGTGTTTTCGCGCTCCTGGTGACGGCGGTTCTGCTCCTCGGCGCGGTGCGTGCGGTACTGGAGCTACACCGGACCCGTTCGCATTCCCGCCAGGCGGCGCGGTCGTCGGACGCCGATCAGTTAGCGCGCCTCACCCATCTGCCGGGCATCGTCTGGGTGGTGGTGTTCCTGGTCATCGGTGTCGCGTGCGCCTGGCTCGGCGCGGGGTTCCTCGGCCTGGTCTGACCGGCGGACGCCTGCGGCGAGCCGCGTCACCAGCAGTAGGGCCGCGGAATCGCGTCCGCGTCGACGTAGTGCACGTCCGCCTCGGGGTCGAGCGGGCCATCTGATTGGGAATCCCGGCAGGACGCTTCCCAGACCTCCTGTCCCGTGAGGGCGAGAATCTCGCCGTTGACGACCAGCCAGCCGCGCACGGCCGTGTACGGGATGCCGCCCTCCGGTGATGGGCAGTTCGACCCCGTCTCGACCGTGCGAAGCACGAGGCTGAAGGTGTCTTCTGAGGTGATGCTGCTCGTGACGTACTCCAACAGCTCCGAGTGCTCCACGGCCGGCGTCGTCTCCCCGGTCGGGTCGGTGCGGAAACTGACATGCCCCACGCCCTCGGCAGCGACCGTGAGCTCATGGCTGCCGCTGCCGTGGCGATTTCCGACCAGCGCAGCGACGAGACGCTCCTGCTTGTCCTGGTGCGCCGTGGTCCGATCGCAACCCGAACACACCACGACATAGCGGGGGAGTACGACCCCGTCGAAGCGAGCCCGGTTCGGGGTGAGCGAAGCTTCCGCGTGACAGTGGGGGCACAGGATTCTCATGAATTACAGCCCCTTCATTCGGTCGCGTCCGGCAGACGTCAATGCCTGGGGATCGTCGACCGGGTGTGTCGCTGGCGTCACGCTAGCAGCCGGCGCCGGGCTACCGCAGTCGGCCGGATGGGGGACACGGCGTAGCCCGGAACCCCGGAGCTGGCGATACTGGAGTCACAAGCGGGAGGCCAACGGTGGAGAGCATGAGGGCGTGGACGACGGATCTCGAGCATCATCGCGTCGAGCCCGGCCGGAAGCCGGTGCCAACGCCGGCCGCCGACGAGGTCCTCGTGAAGGTGCTGGCCTGCGGAGTATGCCGCACGGACCTGCACGTGGTGGACGGAGAGCTCACGCCCCATCACCCCGCCGTGACGCCCGGTCACCAGGTCGTCGGCAGCGTTGTGCGCCTGGGCGGGGACGTGCGTCAGCTGCGGGTGGGCGACCTGGTCGGCATCGCCTGGCTCCGTCGCACCTGCGGGGCGTGCCAATGGTGTCAGGCCGGGCGAGAGAACCTCTGCCCCCGATCGCAGTACACGGGGTGGGATGCGGACGGCGGTTTCGCCGAGTACGCGACCGTGCCGGAAGGCTTCGCCTATCTTCTGGCCGAGGGAAGCGATCCGGTCGAAACGGCGCCCCTGCTCTGCGCGGGGATCATCGGCTACCGGGCGCTGACCCGTGCCGCCTTGCCGCCCGGCGGCCGGCTGGGCCTCTACGGATTCGGGTCGAGCGCGCACATCACCGCCCAGCTCGCCCTGGCGTCCGGAGCGGAAGTGTTCGCGATGACGCGAGGGGAGCAGAGCCAGGCGCTGGCGCGAACCCTGGGCGCGTCTTTCGTCGGCGAAGCGGATGCCGTGCCCCCGGAGCCGCTGGATTCCGCCATCATCTTCGCCCCGGCCGGAACGCTCGTGCCGCCGGCCCTGCGGGCGACGGCACGAGGCGGCACGGTCGTGCTCGCCGGCATCCACGTCTCCCGAATCCCCGCCCTGGACTACGACTCCACCCTGTTCTACGAGCGCGACCTCCGCAGCGTGACCGCGAACACGCGGACCGACGGCAGGGACTTCCTCAAAATCGCCCACCACCTGGGAATCACTCCTTCGGTGACCGCGTACCCCTTCGACCAGGTCGATAGCGCGCTCGACGACCTCAGGGCGGGATCGGCGTCCGGGTCGCTCGTCATTGACATGACCCTGCCCGGCTGACGTCCCCGAATTCGCACGTCTGTGACAGCTCCGCAACGTTCCCGTAACCGGAGCTGCCCAGAATGGACCCATGACGCGGGGGAACGCACGAAAACCGGGCACTGGAAAACCGAACCCAGCAGACTTGACCTGCGACGGCTGCGGTCAGTTGCCCGAGGCCTCCAAAGGGCGGCTGACCGTGGTCAACGTGGTGACCATCCTGCCCATCGAACTCCTCGTGCACGCACTCGTCGTGCAGACCGGGTTGTCGTACCTCGCGAAGGTCCTCGTGCTGGCCTTCACTGCGACGGCCCTCGTGATCTGGGTCGCCGAACCCTCCGCCAGGCGGTTCCTGTGGAGCTGGCTGCACGCGCCCGCCCTGCGCCGGCGGCGGAAACTCGAGACCTCACCGGCGCTCTGGCGCGTGCGCACGGTGCTTGCCGACGAGCCGGGCGCCCTGCAGCGCCTCAACCGGGCCCTGGCCGGTTTTGAGGCGAACATCCTGAGCATTCATGTGCACCCGGTCGCCGGCGGCGTGCTCGACGAGCTCGTGCTCAGCGCTCCGGGCGACCTGGCCGAGGAGGAGTTGTCGGCTGCGGTGGAATTGAGCGGCGGTCGCCAAACCCGGCTCTGGCCCACCACCCCCGTTGCGCTGACCGACGGTCAGACCCGGGCGCTGGCCCTCGCCGCTCGCGTTGCCGGCAACCCGGGCGAACTCCCGCAGGCCATTGCCGAGCTCCTCGCGGCCGAACTGGTCACCGACGTCCCCGGCAAGCCGGTGGCACGAGACCTGGGTTCGGAGTCCACCCTCCTCAAAGTCCCGACCACCTGGCACGCGCCGCTCTACTTCTCCCGCCCCGGGGAGCCGTTCACGCCGGCCGAATCGGGTCGCGCGCATCGCCTGGCCGAACTCGCCGAAGTGGTCGAGCTCACCGAGTTGGCGCGTTCGGGATCCGCCGGAGACCGCGAGGCCGGATGAGCGACGTTCTACTCGGAGAACGCCGTTCTACGCACTGCCGGCGAACGGGGACATTTCAGCGAGCGTCCCTCCATCGTCTAGCCTGAATGCATGAGCCAGAGCCCCCGCGCGCAACAGCGCCAACGGCCCCGATGGGTGCAGGACTACCTGTCCGAAGAGTTCCCGCCGGTGCAGCCCGCCCGAACCGGTTGGTTCATCGCCGCAGCCCTGCTCGTCGCCTTCGGGACCACGGCCTTCTTCCTGGTCTTGAACGGTGTCCTCGAGCAGCGAGGACTCGCCCTCCTCGATGAGCCGGTGCGGGCGTGGATGGTCGAGCACCGCACGGAGGGCTGGACCGCCGCGATGATCCTCATCGCCGAGATTTCCGGCCCGATCGGGATGCCGATTGTCGTGGCGGTATTCATCGTGCTGTGGATCTGGCGTTCCAAGCACGCATGGCGGGTGCTCGTCCTTTCGGTGGCGATGCTCACCGGCATGTCCCTCGCGCTGCTGATTGCGCGCCTAGTCGGCCGGGAGCGGCCCCCGGAAGAGTTCATGCTCATCGGCGTCGACCCCTCCTTCTCGTTCCCCTCCGGCCACGTGCTCGGGGTGGCCGATTTTCTCATCGTGGGCGGCTACCTGGTGCTCTCCCGGGGGAGAGGCTGGGTCGCTTCCCTGCTCCTGGTCCTCGCCGCAATCGTCGGTGTCGGCCTGGTCGCGCTCACCCGCGTCTACCTCGGCTACCACTGGGTGACGGATATCGCCGCCTCCCTGTCGCTCTCCCTCTGTGTCCTCGGATTGGCGATCGCCCTCGACACCTGGCGTCCGCTGCGGCATCCGCCGGAGGCATCCATCGCCGACTCATTGTCTTCCGGGGCGAACAGGGTTTAACTTCCTCACATACGGCCGACACGCGAGGAGTGGGCATATGCGAGGGACAAGGTTGAGGGTCGCGACGTCTTGTGCGGCCGGAATAGCGGTCGCGGGCATCGTGCTGGCCGGATGCGCGGCGTCGGCCCCGGCGCCGGTGCCGCAGACGTCCGTCCGGGCGGACGGAGCGACCTCCGTGCGGTTCACGGCCTCCGGCGACATCGCCGAGCGCACCCAGTCCGCGGCCGTGCTCGACCAGGTAGCGAGCATCAGACCCGACCTGCACCTGGCCCTCGGCGACCTCTCCTACGGCAAGCCAGGGAGCGAGGCGGCCTGGTGCGATTTCGTGACCTCCCGGGTCGGGGAGGGTGTGCCGTTTGAGCTCATCGCGGGCAACCATGAGAGCGACGGGAGGAACGGCAATATCGACGCCTTCTCCGACTGCCTGCCCAACCAACTCCCGGGACTGGTCGGGACCTACGGGCGCGCGTACTTCGTGGATGTGCCCCGGGTGAACCCGCTCGTGCGGTTCATCATGATCTCGCCGGGGTTGAAGTACCCGGATGGGCGGTGGTCGTATTCCGAGGGCAGCGCGCACTACCGGTGGACCGAGAGGGCCATCGATGGCGCCCGCAGCGCCGGCATCCCCTGGGTGGTGACCGGCATGCACAAGCCCTGCCTGTCGGTCGGCAGGTACCCCTGCGATCCCGGGGCCGACCTGCTCAACCTGCTCGTGGCCAAGCGCGTGGATCTCGTGCTGAGCGGTCACGAACACCTGTACGCGCGATCGAAGCAGCTCGCGCTCGGCGACTCCTGCCCGGATATCGCGACCGAAAGCTACTCCTCCGCCTGCGTCTCGGATAGCGACAGCGACCTCACCCAGGGCGCCGGGACGGTCCTGGCCATCGTCGGGACGGGCGGTGTGGCCCTGCGCGACGTCAACCCGAGCGACCCGGAGGCCGGATACTTCGCGGCGTGGTCCGGGCTGAACCTCGACCCCAGCCACGGCAATCTGGATGTGCGGGTGACGGCGGACACGCTGACGGCGGGATTCGTAGCCGTCGCCGGCGGCACCTTCACAGACTCGTTCACCATCGACGCACGCGTACCGTAGGCGAAAGGACGCATCATGTTCAGGGACCGCACCGACGCCGGCAGGCAACTGGCGGAGAAGCTGGCCGAGCAGTTGGAGACGCTCGACCTGCGCGATCCGGTCGTCTACGCCCTTCCCCGCGGGGGAGTACCGGTCGCCTTGGAGGTCGCCAGGCGGCTCCAGGCACCGCTCGACCTCATCCTCGTGCGCAAGATCGGGGCTCCGGGGTGGCCGGAGGTGGCCATGGGCGCGGTCGTGAACGGGGAGGATCCGCAGACCATCATCAACGAAGACGTGTACGCGGCCACCGGCAGCGACGCGGCGGGCCTGGCGCGTGCGCGCCAGGCCGAGCTCGAGGAGATCGATCGGCGACGCAAGCGCTACCTGGGCGATCGGCCGCAGGTGAGCCCGGCCGGCCGGGTCGCGGTCATCGTCGATGACGGGATCGCGACCGGGGCCACGGCCAAGGTGGCGCTGGCTGCCGTGAAACGCCAGGGGGCGGCGACCACCGTGCTCGCGGTACCCGTCGCACCCGCGGACGCAATGGCCGAGATGAGGGGGCTGGCGGATGTCGTCGTCGTTCTCGACGTTCCCTCCGAATTCTGGGCGATCGGCCCGTTCTACACCGACTTCCACCAGCTGACCGACGACGAGACGATCGGCCTGCTCCGGACGGCGTGGTCGGGCGGCTGAATCGGCCGGGCGTCACGCCGGGCGTCGGTGGCACACGGCAGAATGGCACTGTGTACCTTCTGGCCAGCCGAACGGGCAACGGAGAGATCCTCGTCACCGCACTCGACGCTGCCGGCGCCCCCACCGCTCCAGCCGAGCGCCTCACCCAGCTCGATTTCCCCGCCTTCGTGGCGGCCAGGGAGCCCGCCGGGCCCCGCTGGGTGTGGGATGACACCTCGCGGTGGTCGCCCGCCCTGCTTGCGGCCGGGATCCGGGTGCGCCGCTGCCACGACCTGAGGCTGTGCCACGCGATCCTGCGGGGATCCGAGCTGACCCGGGCGAGCGAACTGGCGGGGCGAGCCCCCGGCCGGTGGGATCGCGCGGCGGCCCTGGAGGCGGCGGTGCCCCAGGGCGCGACGCTCTTCGACCTGGCCTCGGGCGACGATGAACCGGCCGACGACGACACGATGGCCGAGTTCCTGCGCCAGTTCCAGGCGGTCGCCTCCTGCCCGGAGCCCGGCCGCCTCCGGCTCCTGCTCGCCGCCGAGTCGGTCGGAGCGCTCATCGCGGCGGAAATGCACTTTGCCGGGTTGCCGTGGCGAACGGACATCCACGATCGGCTGTTGACGGCGGAACTCGGCCCCCGCGTGGCGCACGGCACCCGGCCCGAACGACTCGAGCAGCTGGCCGGGCGAATCCGCGACGAACTCGACGACCAGGTGTTCAACCTGGACTCACAGCAGGAGTTGCTCAAGGCTCTGCAGCGTTCCGGGCTGATGGCCACGTCGACGCGCGCCTGGGAGTTGAAGAAGCTCGAGCATCCGGTGATCGAGCCGCTGCTCGAGTACAAGAAGCTGGCCCGCCTGCTCAGCGCGAACGGCTGGTACTGGATGGACACCTGGATCGTGGACGGCCGGTTCCATCCCGAGTATGTCCCCGGCGCCGCCACCACCGGCAGGTGGGGCGCCAGCGGCGGGGGCCCCCTGCAGCTGCCCAGGCAGGTGCGCGGCGCCGTCGTTGCCGACGAGGGGTGGAAGCTGGTGGTGGCGGATGCCGCCCAGCTGGAACCGCGCATCCTCGCCGCGCTCTCCGCCGACACGGCCATGGCCGCGGCCGGGCGCGACACCGACCTGTATGCCGGCATCGTCGCCAGCGGCGTGGTCGAAACCCGCGACCAGGCCAAGGTCGCCATGCTCGGGGCGATGTACGGCGCGACCACGGGGGAGAGCGGGCGCCTGCTGCCCAGGCTCGCCCGGGCCTACCCGCGGGCGCTCGGCTTGACCGAGGCCGCTGCTCGCGCCGGCGAACGCGGCGACATCGTCACAACCCGGCTCGGGCGGTCCTCACCCCGGCCGGGGGAGAGTTGGCAGGCCACCCAGGCGCAGGCCTATGACCCGGCGGCGACGGACGGCGACGAACGCCGTGCGCGCAGCCAGGCCCGGGACTGGGGCCGGTTCACCCGCAACTTCGTGGTGCAGGGGAGCGCGGCGGAATGGGCGCTCTGCTGGATGGCCGAGGTGCGGAGGGAGCTGTGGTCGCTCCGCGGCACCGAGGCTCCGGACCGACCGGCGGCGTTCGCCGCCACGCCGCACCTGGTCTTCTTCCTGCACGACGAGGTCATCGTGCACACCCCGGTCGCCCTGGCGGGCGAGGTGGAGCAGATCATCACGAGGGCGGCTGCGACGGCCGGCCGCCTGCTCTTCGGCGACTTCCCCGTCGATTTCCTCCTCACCGCGGCCACGGTCGACAGCTACGCGGAGGCGAAGTAATGTGAGCGCCGCCGATGACGCCGGGGCCGGCGGCCTCGAGTCCTTCCGGGCGAAGCGACGGCGGTCGGTTGTGGCGCCCCAGGGAAACCTGGCCCTCGTGAACACCCAGTGGGTCACCGGCAACGCCGGAGAATCCCGGCGCGTCCGGGGCGTTCCGGGCCTCTGGTCGCCCCTGCCGAGCGGGCTCTCCGGGTTGCGCCTGACCGCGACGGCGGCCGACGGCATCCGGGTCGACGACGAGCTCGTCGACGGCAGCGTGATCGTCGCCGGGATGGATGCGCTCGCCCCGTCACACATCCGGTTCAGCACGGGCCGCACGGGCACCATCATCGCCGACGCGGCCGGCGGGTACGCCCTGCGCGTGTGGGACGCCCAATCCGACGGTATCCGCGCGTTCGGCTCCATCGACGCCTTCCCCTGGGACCCCGAGTGGGTCATCCGCGCCTCCTTCGTGCCGCTCGACGGTGACGCAGAGGTGAGCGTCGCCCATCTCCATGACCAGGGCGCGACCCGGCAGAAGAGGCTGCCCGGAGAGATCGTGGTCGGCCGGGACGGAGTGGAGTATCGCCTGGCCGCCTTCCCGGACGGGCCCTCCCTCCTGCTGGTCTTCGGCGACACGACCAACGGCGTGTACACGTACGGCATGGGGCGCTTCCTGCGCGTGGCGCCCGGCGACGACGGGAGCGTCATCCTCGATTTCAACCGGGCGTACCTGCCCCCGTGCGCCTTCAGCTACAACTTCAACTGCCCCATCCCGCCGGCCCGGAACCGGTTACCGTTCGCCATCGAGGCGGGAGAGCGGAACGTGCTGGCCAAGGGCGGCGAGCTCCTGCACTGACGAGTGCGGCACCTGGTGTGCCGGCACAGCCGCCGCGGGGCGCCGGCCCCGCCGTGGGCGTGCGTGGCTGAGCTCCCGGCGGAACGCGCCCGCCGATACGCCGGCCAGCGCCGCCTCGGCTTCGTCCAGCCAGGCCAGGGCTGCGGCGGCGAGGGCGGATGCCGCCGAGGCGGCCAGCCTGTCCTGTCCGGTCAGCGCAGCCCCGTTACGTGTGCGCTTCCAGCGACTTCGGTAGCCGGCGATGATGGCCGGCACATCGCTGTGCGGCAGCGAGGACGCCAGGAGCACCCGGTCCACGAGGTCGTTCCATTCCTCGCCGACGGGGCTGCTCGTGTCCGAGAGCCAGGTCAACGCCTCGGCGCGCCCGGCGTCGGTCAGCCGGTACAGGGGAAGTCCGTCGGGGGTGGTCCCGGCGGACTCCACGGCGCCCTGGCTGACCAGTCGGTCCAGGGTGCCGTAGATCTGGCCGACGTTCACGGTTCGCCTGCCCGCGGTCCGGGACTGCAACTCGCCGTGCAACTGAAACCCGTAGGCCGGGCCGATCGTGAGGATGACCAGCAGATTGCTTCGAACCGACACCATGCCTCCGTGAAAATTGCCCGATATTTCTATACCGAATATACAGAATCGACCGAGGTCGGACGGACTCGCGGAATAACAGTGTTGTGATTTCGTTGCAGGGTGAGGCATAATTCAGCTAGCGACTGCGATGTCGTTCAATTTCATAGCTAGGCCGTACTCACTGCATTCGAGTTCGCCGTTCAGAGGTCGTTGGGGAAGACGCACCTCAGAGGAACGGAGAAAAACGATGGCGGCAACACAGGCACGGCAGGCAGCAACTGCACGGGGAGTGCTTTATGTGCACTCCTCTCCTCGTGCACTCTGCCCCCACGTCGAGTGGGCGGCAGGGCGCGCCCTGGGCGAGGCGGTCAATTTCGACTGGACCGACCAGCCCGTGCAGAAGGGTTCGCAGCGCGCCGAGTATTACTGGGAGGGCGACCGGGGAACCGGCGCGGCCCTCGCATCAGCCCTGCGCGGATGGGAACACCTGCGCTACGAGGTGACGGAAGATGCCGGCCTCGGCACCGACGGCGGACGCTGGCTGCACACGCCGGACCTCGGTATCTTCTATGCGCAGACCGACACCGCCGGCAACATCGTCGTGCCGGAGGACCGAGTGCGGTACGCCATTGAGGTGGCCGGCGCCAACGCGATCGAACTCCACCGGGAGCTCCGGCTCGCACTCGGCCAGGCGTGGGATGACGAGCTCGAACCGTTCCGCCACGCGAGCGATTTCAATTCCGTCGTCTGGCTGCACAAGGTCGGCTGACCCAGGAACCTGCGATTCGCAGGATCGTGGCGCCAGGCGCGCAGGTCGGAGAGCACTCCCGGCGGCACGTAAACGAAACGACGCGAATCGCACTCAAGAAGAAGACCCCGACCGGAAGCCGGTCGGGGTCTTTCTGGGGGATCGCGCGGTCGAGTTTGCCGCGATCCGCGGCTACACGCTGCGGAAAGCGACGACGGCGTTGTGGCCGCCGAATCCGAACGAGTTGCTGATCGCGAGCAGGTCGCCGGACGGGAGGGCGCGCGGCGACGTGACCACGTCGAGCGGAATGCTCGGGTCCTGGTCGGTCAGGTTGATCGTCGGGGGTGCCACGCGGTCCGAGAGCGCCAGCACGGTGAACAGCGCCTCGATGGCGCCGGCGCCGCCGAGCAGGTGACCGGTGGACGCCTTGGTTGCCGAAACGGGAATGCCGTCGAGCAGGTCCCCGAAGACGCGGCGCAGGGCGTTGTACTCGGCGATGTCGCCGACGGGCGTGCTCGTGGCGTGAGCGTTGATGTGCGAGACGTCGCCCAGCTCCGCGCCGGCGTTGCGGATCGCGGTGATCATGGCCCGGGCGGCGGCGGATCCCTCGGGGTCCGGAGCGGTGATGTGGTACGCGTCGCTGGTCACGGCGCCGCCGAGGAGCTCGGCGTAGATGCGGGCGCCGCGGGCCCTGGCGTGCTCCTCGGTCTCGACGACGAGGGCGGCAGCGCCCTCACCGAGCACGAAACCATCGCGGTTGATGTCGTAGGGGCGGGACGCCCTGGCCGGGTCGTCGTTGCGCTTGGAGAGCGCTTGCATCGACGCGAAGGCCGCGATCGGGAGCGGGTGGATCGCCGCCTCGGAGCCTCCGGCGATGATGATGTCGGCGTGCCCTGCCTGCAGGCGGTCGTAGGCGTTGACGAGGGCCTCGGTGCTGGACGCGCAGGCGGAAACGACGGTCCGGATGCCGGCGCGGGCATGCAGGTCCATGCCGATTGCCGCTCCGGGGCCGTTGGGCATCAGCATCGGCACGGTCATCGGCAGAACCCGGCGCGGACCGCGCTCGCGCAGCGTGTCCCAAGCGTCGAGCAGGGTCCAGACACCGCCGATACCGGTGGACCAGTCGACGGCCAGGCGGTCGGGGTCGACCTCGGGGGAGCCGGCATCCGCCCAGGCCTCACGGCCGGCGATCAGCGCGAACTGGCTGGACGGGTCGAGGCGCTTCGTTTCGTGCCGGGCGAGGATCTCACTCGGGGAGACTCTGGCCTGCGCGGCGAACGTCACCGGAAGCTGAGTTTCGGCGACCCAGTCGTAGTCGAGCGGGCGGGCGCCGGATTCACCGGCCAGCAGTGCCGACCAGCTTTCGGAGGCGGTCCCGCCGAGAGGCGAGGTCGCGCCGATGCCGGTGATAACGATCTTCTTGGTCATAACATAACTCCCCGTGAGGCATGGAAACGCGAGACGAAAGTCCCGCACGAACAGGCCGGTCGGCAGATGCCGGCCGGCCTGTTCATCGGCCGGGTCTTAGCCCTGGGCCTTGGTGATGAACGTGACGGCGTCGCCGACGGTCTTGAGGTTCTTGACCTCTTCGTCGGGGATCTTGACGTCGAACTTCTCTTCTGCGTTGACGACGATGGTCATCATGGAGATGGAGTCGATGTCCAGGTCGTCGGTGAACGACTTGTCCAGCTCGACCGTGTCGGCTGCGATGCCCGTCTCGTCGTTGATGAGTTCGGCCAGGCCGGCAAGAACTTCTTCGGTGGACAATGCCATGTTGTTTTCTCCTTGGGGGTGTCTCGTTAGACCGAGACTCAGTTTAGATGGACGTGGGGGACTAAGGCAGCACAACGACCTGCGCGCCGTAGACCAGTCCGGCGCCGAAGCCGATCTGGAGCGCGAGGCCGCCGCTGAGCTCGGGGTGTTCTTCGAGCAGGCGGTGGGTGGCCAGCGGGATGGACGCGGCCGACGTGTTGCCGGTCGTCGCGATGTCGCGGGCGATCACGACGGATGCCGGAAGCTTCAGCTGCTTCGCGAACTCGTCGATGATGCGCATGTTGGCCTGGTGCGGGATGAAAGCGGCGAGCTGGTCTGCCGTGATACCGGCAGCCTCGAGCGCCTTCTTGGCCACCTTGGCCATGTCCCACACCGCCCAGCGGAAGACCGTCTGGCCCTCCTGGCGCAGGGTCGGCCAGGGCGCCTCGCCCCGCCGGTATTCCTGCAGCGTGTGGTTCATGCCCACGGCGTCCGCCTTCGACCCGTCGGAACCCCACACAGTGGGGGAGATCCCGGGGAACTCGCTCGGGCCGATCACCACGGCGCCGGCGCCGTCGCCGAGAAGGAAGGAAATGCTGCGGTCGGTGGGGTCGACCACGTCGGACAGCTTCTCCGCGCCGATCACGAGTGCGTAGTGGGCGGCGCCGGCGCGGATGAGCGCGTCAGCCTGGGCGATGGCATACGAGTAGCCGGCGCAGGCCGCGTTGACGTCATAGGCGGCGGCGGGCGTCGTGCCGACGCGGTCGGCAACGACCGCGGCCATGGATGGCGTCTGCTGGGTGTTGCTGATCGTGGCGACGATGACGGCGTCGATGAGGGTGGGGTCGATCCCGCTGCGCTCGATGGCCTCGCGGGCGGCATCCGTGGCGAGGTCGACGGCGAGCAGGTCCTGGCTGGCCCGGGTGCGCGTGATGATCCCGGTGCGCTGCTGGATCCACTCGTCGGAGGAATCGATCGGCCCGACCAGGTCGTCGTTGGGAACGACGAGGTCGCCGCGGGCGGCTCCCACCGACAGGATGCGGGTGTACTGCGGGCCGTGCGACTGCTGAAGTGTTGGCTGGGTCATGCGACTTCCTCGCTTGTGTTTCTTTGGTTCCGGCTCAGGACTGCTGCTCGAGCAGCGCCCACGCGGCCGGAAGATCGCCCGGCGTTTTGATGGCGACGCTGGGAACGCCCTTGAGTGCCCGCTTAGCGAGCCCGACGAGGGCTCCGGCCGGCGCAACTTCGATGATTCCGGTCACGCCGGCATCTGCGAACGATTGCATGCACAGGTCCCACCGTACCGGCGAGGAGACCTGGCCGACGAGTAGCTCGAGGAAACGGGCGCCGTCGGAAACTCGGCTTCCGTCGTGATTGGTCCAGATCGGCAGGGCGGGGTCGTGGGGCGAAAACCCGGCCGCGACGGACGCGAGATGCTCGGCGGCGGGCCGCATATACCGGGTGTGGAATGCGCCGGCGACCTGAAGCGGAATGACCCGGGCCCGGCTGGGCGGGGTCTCGGCGAGTGCGCCCAGCGCGGGCAGCGCGCCGGCCACGACGATCTGGCCGCCGCCGTTGAAGTTGGCTGGTTCGAGGTCCAGTTCGGCGAGCCTCGCGAGGAGTTCGCCCTCGTCGGCGCCGATGACGGCGCTCATTCCGGTGGGTTCGAGCGCTGCCGCCCGTGCCATCGCGGCGCCGCGCTCGCGCACGAATCGCATCGCGTCGACGGCGTCCAGGATGCCGGCGCCCGCGGCAGCGGTGATCTCGCCGACGGAGTGGCCGGCTATGCCGGCGACGGCGGTGTGGCGTCCGTCGGCCAGAAGGGCCCGGAGGGTGAGGAGTCCGGCCGCAACGATGAGGGGCTGGGCGATCGCGGTGTCGCGGATCGTGTCGGCGTCACTGTGGGTCCCGTGCGCCGTGAGGTCGATGCCGACCTGGTCCGACATGTCCGCCAGTCCGGCGGCGAAGTCGGGGCGTTCGAGCCACGGGGTGAGGAAACCTGGGGTTTGGGAGCCCTGTCCTGGGCAAACGACGACAATCACGTGACTAGTCTCCCAACCCGGGCCGAGGTCCGTGTGTCGAGGGTGCACCAAGTATTCGGCGATCGTTTGTCGTTTTCGGCATATTCGCCGTCGGCCGGGTCAGCGGCGACGGGCAGAACCGTCGTGGTCGCTGATCGAACCGATGATGAGTGCCGCCTGCAGGATGAGGGCTTCCCGGGCTCCGGTGGCGTCGTAGCCGATGACCTCCGACACCCGCTTGAGCCGATAGCGCACCGTGTTGGGGTGCACGAACAGCTCACGCGCCGTCGCTTCGAGCGATCGGCCGTTGTCGAGGTAGCACCACAGCGTGGTGAGGAGCTCGGTGGAGTGCGCCTGCAACGGGCGGTAGATCCGGTGGATCAGCGTGGCGCGGGCGAGCGGGTCGCCGGCGAGGGCGCGCTCGGGGAGCAGGTCGTCGGCCTGGACCGGTCGTGGGGCGTTCCGCCACGAGCGGGCGACGGCGAAGCCGGCCAGAGCGGCCTTCGCACTCTTGGACGCGTCGACGAGGTTGGGCACCTCGTGGCCGAGCACCAGGTGGCCGGGGCCGAAGCTGGGCTCGAGCTGCAGGGCGATTTCCATGAAGCTGAGCGCGCCTGCGGTGCCGATCGCGTCGTCGGTGTCGACCGGGGTGGGATGGGCGCGGCCGATGACGAGCACGAGGCGGTTGCCCTGCACGCCGATCAGCACGTCAGCGGCCATGTGCCTGGCCGAGCGGCGCAGACGGTCGACGTCGAGCATCTTCGGAGTCGTTCCGACGAGCACACAGACCTCGCCGTGCCCGTGCCAGCCGAGCGCCGCGATGCGGCTGGGCAGTTCGTCGTCGTATTCGCCGCTGAGGATCGAGTCAACGACGAGGGCCTCGAGGCGGGCGTCCCAGAGCCCGCGGGCCTCGGCGGCGCGGGCGTAGACATCCGCCGCCCCGAACGCGATTTCCCGCGAGTAGAGCAGGATGGCCTCGCGCAGCAGTTCGCTGCCGTCTTTGACCCGTTCCTCGACGACTTCCACACTGACCCGGATCAGCTGCAGGGTCTGCTGCAGGCTGATCGAGCGCAGAAGCTCCCGCGGGGCGGCGCCGAAGACATCCGCCGCGATCCACGGGGTCGACGTGGGGTCGTCGAACCAGGAGATGAACGAGGTGATGCCGGCCTGCGCGACCAGCCCGACGGCGGACCGCCGCCCCGGCGGCATGTCGCCGTACCAGGGCAGCGTGTCCTCGAGCCGCTTGAGCGTGGCCGTGGACAACTCACCCGAGATTGTCCGCAGCCAGGCGAGCGTCTGTTCCTTCGTCTTGGGCGCCGGTGCCACGGGGAGCTTAGCTCTCGCCCCCGGCGGAGCCGGTGGTGCCCGCCGTGACGTCGTGCAGCTCATACTTCGCGATCGCCTGGCTGACCAGGCTCCGGTCGATCTCGCCACGCCTGGCGAGCTGCTGGAGCGTACGCACCACCATCGAGGGTCCATCGATCTTGAAGAAGCGGCGAGCGGCCGGACGCGTGTCCGAGAACCCGAAGTCGTCGGCGCCGAGCGTCGCGAAGTCACCGGGAACGAACTGGCGAATCTGGTCGGGAATCGCGTGCATGAAGTCGGTCACGGCGACGAACGGTCCGCTCGCACCCGCAAGCTTCTCGGTCACATACGCGGTGCGCGGCTCGGCATCCGGGTGGAGGAAGTTGTGGTCCTCGGCCGCCAGGCCGTCGCGGCGCAGCTCGGACCAGGAGGTGACCGACCAGACGTCGGCCGACACTCCCCAGTCGTCTGCGAGCATCTTCTGCGCCTCGAGGGCCCAGCCCACGGCGACACCGGAGGCCAGCAGCTGCGCCTTCGGCCCGGTCAGCGAGGACTCGTTGATGCGGTGGATGCCCCGAAGGATTCCGTCGACATCCACGTTATCGGGCTGCGGAGGCTGCACGTACGGCTCGTTGTAGACCGTGATGTAGTACATGACGTTCGGCGTCGCGTGCTTGCCGCCGTACATCCGCTCGAGCCCGGCGCGCATGATGTGGCCGATCTCGTAACCGTACGCGGGGTCGTAGGAGACGACGGCGGGGTTGGTCGAGGCCAGCAGCGGCGAGTGGCCGTCAGCATGCTGCAGGCCTTCACCGGTAAGCGTGGTGCGGCCGGCGGTGGCGCCGATCATGAAGCCGCGGGCCATCTGGTCGCCCGCTGCCCACATGGCGTCGCCGGTGCGCTGGAAACCGAACATGGAGTAGAACACGTAGATCGGAATCAGCGGTTCGCCCTGGGTGGCGTACGACGTGCCGACGTTGGTGAACGCAGCCATGGCGCCGGCCTCGTTGATGCCGACGTGCAGGATCTGACCCTGCGGGCTCTCCTTGTAGGCGAGCAGCTGGGCGTGGTCCACCGCGGTGTAATGCTGGCCGTTCGGGTTGTAGATCTTGGCGTTCGGGAAGAACGCGTCCATGCCGAACGTGCGGGCCTCGTCCGGGATGATCGGCACGATGCGGTGGCCGAAGTCCTTCGAGCGCAGGAGGTCCTTGAGCAGCCGCACGAACGCCATGGTGGTGGCGATCTCCTGGGTGCCGGAGCCCTTCTTCGAGATCGCGTAGGTGGCGTCTTCCGGCAGGGTGAGCTGGGTGTACTTGCTGCGACGCTCCGGCAGGTAGCCGCCGAGCGCGCGGCGGCGCTCGTGCAGGTACTGGATCGCCTCGTCCTGGTCTCCCGGGGTGTAGTACGGCGGCAGGTACGGGTTCTCCTCGAGCTGGGCATCCGTGATTGGCACGTGCATGCTGTCGCGGAAGGTCTTGAGGTTGTCGAGCGTCATCTTCTTCATCTGGTGGGTCGCATTGCGACCCTCGAAGCTCGGTCCGAGGCCGTAGCCCTTGATCGTCTTCGCCAGGATGACGGTGGGCTGTCCCTTGTGTTCGGATGCCGCCTTGAACGCCGCGTAGACCTTGCGGTAGTCGTGCCCGCCGCGCTTGAGGTTCCAGACCTCTTCGTCGCTGTAGTCCTCGATCAGCTTGAGCGCGCGCGGGTCGCGGCCGAAGAAGTTCTCCCGCACGTAGGCTCCACTTTCGGCCTTGTACGTCTGGTAGTCACCGTCGGGCGTGACGTTCATCAGGTTGAGCAGGGCGCCGTCGGTGTCGCGCCGGAGGAGCTCGTCCCATTCGCGGCCCCAGACGACCTTGATGACGTTCCAGCCGGCGCCGCGGAAGAAGCTCTCGAGCTCCTGGATGATCTTGCCGTTGCCGCGCACAGGGCCGTCGAGGCGCTGCAGGTTGCAGTTGACGACGAAGTTGAGGTTGTCGAGGCCGTCGTTGGCGGCAACCTGGAGCTGGCCGCGGCTTTCGACCTCGTCCATTTCGCCGTCGCCGAGGAATGCCCAGACCTGCTGGTCGCTCGCATCCTTGATCCCGCGGTTGGTCAGGTACCGGTTCAGCTGGGCCTGGTAGATCGCGTTGATCGGCCCGAGGCCCATCGACACGGTCGGGAACTGCCAGAACTCCGGCATCAGGCGCGGGTGCGGGTAAGACGAAATGCCGTTGGGAGCGTGCGATTTCTCCTGGCGGAACCCGTCGAGCTGGTCCGTGCTCAGACGGCCCTCGAGGAAGGCGCGCGCGTAGGTGCCTGGGGAGGCGTGGCCCTGGATGAAGATCTGGTCGCCGCCGCCCGGGTGGTCCTGGCCGCGGAAGAAGTGGTTGTAGCCGACCTCGTAGAGGGCGGCGGACGACGCGTAGGTCGCGATGTGGCCGCCGACGGCGATGCCGGGGCGCTGTGAGCGGTGCACCAGCACGGCCGCGTTCCACCGGATCCAGGCGCGGTAGCGGCGCTCGATGTCTTCGTCACCGGGGAACTCGGGTTCGTTCTCCGCCGCGATCGTGTTGATGTAGTCCGTGGTGGGCACCATCGGCACACCCAGGTGCAGTTCCTTGGAACGCTTGAGCAGGCTCAGCATGATCTCGCGGCCGCGTTCGTGGCCGTGGGCCGCTACGAGTGAGTCCAGCGATTCAGACCATTCGGCGGTCTCCTGGGGGTCTGCGTCGTGCTTAGCAACGGAGTAGGGATCCTGATCGTCGACAGTCACACTCGACCTCTCTCTATTCGGCAGGTCGTGCCATGTTTAGTGGTGCCGCAAGCGGGGGTGGGTCAATCACACCCCACGACACCACGCCAGCCTACTAATTTTAGTCGCCGTCCGCGCACGCCGGGGCTCGGTCGTCTTGGTGCGCCGATCCGGCGGGGCTATGCTTTGGGACCGTGTTCAGCCGCCTCCATCGCGGCACGGAAAGGAAACGCAGCATGGCACTGGAAAACGAGACCCTTGCACCCGATTTCGAGCTCGTCAACCAGTACGGCGAGCGCATCCAGCTCAGCCAGTACCGCGGTGACAAGTCGGTCGCGCTGGTGTTCTTCCCGCTGGCCTTCTCGGGAATCTGCAGCGGCGAGCTCTGCGAGCTGCGCGACAACCTGTCGCTCTTCGCCGACGCCGGGGTTGAGGTCATCGGCATCTCCGTCGATTCCCGGCACGCGCTGCGCGCGTGGGGGGAGCAGGAGGGCTACACCTTCAGCCTGGTCGCCGATTTCTGGCCGCACGGCGCCGTAGCCAAGGAATACGGGGTGTTCCTGGATGCCAGGGGGTTCTCGAACCGGGCGACCTTCCTGATCGACCCGCGCGGGATCATCCGAGCGAGTTTCATCACAGAGCCGGGGGAGCCCCGCTCCTTCAGCGCGTACCAGGCGGCGCTGGCCGAACTTCAGCCCGCCTGACCCCGTTGCCGCCGGCCGCTTACTGGGCCGCGGGGGCCGGGTTGCCGGACCGTTCGTCGTGCAGGGCCGTCACCAGCAGGCGCAGGTCCATGATCATCTCCAGCTGGCGGTTATTGACTTCCATGAGCAGGCCGATATCGGCCTTCGCCGCGACGTCGGTGTCATAGTCGTGCTGGGCGAGCGCGGCCGAGATGGCGTCCTGCCGCTTCGCCGCAATCAGCAGGATGGCGCCCTGCAGGCCGGCGAGCATGCTGAGGAACAGGTTGAGCAGGATGAACGGGTAGGGATCCCAGTGCAGCGCACGGTCCAGCCCGACCGTGTTCAGGACCGCCCAGACCGCCATGATGGCGAGGAACGCTCCTACGAACGGCCAGCTGCCCATCTTGTTGCGCATGACGTCGGCCGCCCGGGCGCCACGGTCGAGGGTCTTCTTGTGCTGGCCGTGCCAGGTCAGTCGCTCAGTGCTCATGCACCACTGTAGGTCCACGTTGGGTATGCTTGACCTACTCGATCTCGCGCCGGAGTGGC
Organism: Cryobacterium sp. Sr8; assembly: GCF_004403225.1. Classification (NCBI taxonomy): domain Bacteria; kingdom Bacillati; phylum Actinomycetota; class Actinomycetes; order Micrococcales; family Microbacteriaceae; genus Cryobacterium; species Cryobacterium sp. Sr8. Next base: position 38,735 of record NZ_SOHO01000029.1, read on the forward strand.
GCGGTCGGGGCCTTTAGCTCAGTTGGTAGAGCGCCACGTTTACACCGTGGATGTCATCGGTTCGAGCCCGGTAGGGCCCACCACGAGTGATCGCGCAATAGTGGTCGCGTCCCTCCTCCTGCACCGGTTCCGCCTTGGGGTGCGTCGCTCACTTTGTCAAGGGGGGTCGGCCAATCCGGCTCGGCTCGCCGGCGGGGGGATACGCTGCAGGTAACGCGGCCTTGTCCGTGCCACACGTCGAAACTGGTTGGTCCGCGAAGCGGGGTGATCCTGAGGTCACCATGACAACCCGCTGTACTGCACCCGCGTCCGCACCTGCCCACCATGCCTGATCGTCGAGCATTCGGCGCAGCGGTCGAGGAACTCTCCACGGCCCACGAAAACGCGACCAGCCTGTGTCGGCCGTTCCTGGGGTTGCTGCCGGTCACCGGGGTCGCGATTTCGACGCTGGGCGCCCCGTTCGGCACCGAAACGGTGTGCGCGAGCGACACGCAGGCGGCCCGGATCGACGAGCTCCAGTTCGACCTCGGCGAGGGGCCCTGCTGGGAGGCGCTGACGTCGCGCCGGCCGGTCCTCGCGCCCGACCTCCACAGCGCCGCTCCCTCGTCCTGGCCCATTTTCCTCGAGGCGATCGGTGACGCACCGGTGGGGGCGCTCTACGCATTCCCGCTCACGCTCGGGTCCCTCGATATCGGAGCCGTCGACCTGTATGCCCGGCGACCGGGAACACTGTCGCCGGCGCAGATCGCGGATGCCGTTGCCCTGGCGGGCATCGTCGCCCTCCAGGTGCTCCGGCGCAGCCTTTCCGCGCAGACCCTCAAGCAGGACGCCGAGGCCGACAGTGGCTACTCCCGACGGGTCGTTCACCAGGCCACCGGGATGATCCTGGCCCAACTCGGGTTGTCCGCCGCGGATGCGTTGCTCGTCATCAACGGCTACGCGTTTTCACACGGACGGTCGGTGCGCGAGGTTGCGGCGGACATCGTCGCTCGGCGGGTGGATTTCACCTCGCATTTGAACGACATCTAGAATGGCCTCATGGTGACCCAGACACGTGAAGGTCAGCTGGTCGAGACTTTCGTCACACTTGCCGACACCCTCGTCGTCGGCTATGACATAGTCGACCTCTTGCAGACGCTGGTGGAGAAGTGCGTGCCCCTCTTCGAGGCCTCGGCAGCGGGTATCATCCTGTCGGCCGGGGAAGGCGAACTCGAGGTCGTTGCATCGACCAATGAACGCGGCCGACTCGTTGAGATCCTCCAGCTCCGATCCGGTAGCGGCCCGTGCGTGGAGTGCCTCACGACCGGGCGTGCGGTCGCCGTCGGGGACATCGACGCCGTCGGACCCAAGTGGCCGCGGTTTCGCGCCGGGGCGCTCGAACAGGGTTTCGCTTCCATGATCGCCGTGCCGCTGAGGTTGCGCACGACGACCATCGGTTCACTGAACATCTTCTGGGACCGCCTCGGCGCCCTCGGCGAGGCGGATATCGTCACGGTGCAGGCCCTCGCCGATGTGGCCACCATCGGCATCCTCCAGGAACGGGCCATCCGGGAGAGCGACGACGCACGCCAGCAGCTCCAGCATGCGCTGAACAGCCGGGTCTTGATCGAGCAGGCCAAGGGGGTCCTCGCCTTCACCCATTCCGCCAACATGGATGAGGCGTTCGCCCTGCTGCGAGACTACGCCCGGCGTAACGGCATCCCGTTGGTCGACGTCGCCGAACGCGTCGTCACCCGCACCCTTTCCCTCTGACCCTCACCGCTGCACATTCGGTGGTGAACCGGGCGCGCTCAAGGCTCGGCTCGGCGTAGAATGGTTGTGCAGCCCCGGACCCCGGCAGCACACGTTCAGCCGTGAGCAGTCGAGGGATTCCAATGAAGCGCATCTTTCATCCGGGCGGTTCCGTCGTCACCGGAAGCGATCTAGCAGACGCCGTGCTCGTCTATGCCGAGGCGCTCAGCGGGCGACGCCAGGTCGACGTCGTGGACATCCCGATCATCAGCGATGACGGCAGGCAGGGCCGTGCTCAGTTCCTGATCGGCTCCGCGAGCCAGCTGGTCAGCGTGACGTCCGAACCGGCCGCGTTCGAACTGGTCGAACTGGGCACGACGGAACTCCTGCATCGCAAGGCCGAGGACCAGTCGCTCCAGACTCCCATCGGGCTGGCCCACGATCGCGCATTCGCCCAGTTCGACGAATTCGACTACTGATCGAATTCGGCTACTGCTTGGGCTGCATCGCGGTCGCCGCACCGGTGACCGCGCGGGGAACAACCGCAATCGGGCAGGGCATGTTGAGCAGCACATCGTGGCTCACCGAACCCAGGATGAGCCCGGCTAGCGCCCCGCGCCCGTGAGTGCCGACGACCAGGAGCTCCGCGGTTCGCGACGCGTCGACGAGTGTCTGCGCGGCCGGGCCCTGCTCGAGGGTCACGGTGACGTCCAGGCCAGGATTCGCCTCCCGGATGCGCCCCGCGGCCGTGGCCAGAATCTCGTCGTGGGCCTGCCGGAGGTCGTCGAAAGGGATCATCAGGCCGTCGTCGAAGCCCAGGGTCGCCGGGATGCTCCAGGCGTGCACGATGACCAGGCCGCGACCGAGTCGGACGGCCTCACGGGCGGCGAAGTCAAGCGCGACATCCGAGGTGTCATCGTCCTCAACGCCGACCACGACAGGCCCGTCCAGGTGCGTCCAATTGGCCGGAACGACGACAAGCGGGCAACGAGCGTGCGCGGCGAGGCGGAGCGGCAGGGTGCCGTACACCGCCCCGGCCATGAAGCCCGTTTTCTTCGTGCCGATCACCAGGAGGTCGGCCTTGGCGGAGGCGCGGATGAGTTCCTCGACCGGGGCGCCCCGACGCATGACACTGGTCTTTTTGAGGCTCGGCGCGGCCTCGTCGACCCGGCGTGCCGCCTCCGCCAGCGCCCGTTCGTACACGAGGTGGAAGTCGTCTTGCGGCCCGCCGGCCGGGGCCCAGCCCAGTTCGATCACCGTGGTCAGTTCCACGGTCAGGTTGACCGTTCGCGCTCGCTCGAGCATCCAGTCCACGGCCGCGCTGCTGGCCGGGCCGCCGTCGATGGCGACAATCACGCGTTCGGCCATGGAAACGTCTCCTTTTCCGCGAGTCGCGCCGGAGTGCGCTACTCGATCAGGCTGTCAGCGGGGAGTCTACCCGGGTCACGGTGCCGGTACGCTGGCTGGATGAAACCGCCCCCTGAAGAGGTCGCCCGGCCCGGGCCGGGCCAGGAATCCGTGTGGGACTATCCGCGCCCGCCCCGGGTTGAGTCGGTTCCATCCCGGGTCGTCGTGCGCTTCGCCGGCCGGGTCATCGCCGACACGACGGATGCCGTGCGTGTGCTGGAGACCAGCCATCCGCCGGTCTACTACCTGCCGCGAGCGGCCTTCGCGCCAGGGGTCCTGCAGCCCGCGGAGGGCCACACCGTGTGCGAATACAAGGGGGAAGCGTCGTACCTGACCGTGGTCGCCCCCACCGGGGAGCGGGCCGACTCCGCGGCCTGGTCCTATCCGTCGCCTCGTCCCGGATACCTGGACCTGGTCGGCCGCGTCGCCGTGTATCCCGACCGGATGGACGAGTGCACGGTGGACGGTGAACGGGTGCGGCCGCAGGCCGGCCGGTTCTACGGCGGCTGGATCACCTCGCGCGTCGTCGGGCCGTTCAAGGGTGAGCCCGGGACCCTGGGCTGGTGAGAGAGGCCCGCGGGGTCGCCCCGATCGTCCTGGCGGCAGTGCTCTGGGGAACGACGGGCACGGCCGCACATTTCCTGCCGGGCAGCGTCGGCCCGCTCGCAACCGGCGCAGCGACGATGGCCGTCGGTGGGGCGCTGTTGTTCGCGCTCTCCTCGCTCGGTGCGCTGCGGGTGATTCGGGATCGCTCGATCCGTCCGCACCTGGTCGTCGGCGTCGTCGGAGTCGTGCTCTACCCGCTGGCCTTCTACAGTTCCATGCACCTGGCCGGGGTGATGATGGGCACCGTGGTCTCGCTGGCCTCGGCTCCCGTCTTCGCCGGCCTGATCGAGTTCCTCCGGGACCCGGGCGGCCTGACTCGGCGGTGGGCCGCGTGCACGGCCATCGCCCTCGTCGGCACGGCCCTGCTGGTGATCGGGCGCCCGGCCGACGGCGGCGCGGACCGGTCGGCTCCGCTCGGGGTGCTGCTCGGCCTCGTGGCAGGCCTGAGCTACGCCGTCTACACCGACAGTTCCCACCGGATGATCGCCCGGGGGCACGGCTCCAGCGCCACGATGGGGGCTCTGTTCGGCGCTGGAGCGCTGTGCCTCCTGCCTGTGCTCATCGCGACGGGGGCCCCGCTCCTGGCCGAGGCTCGCACGATCGGGATCTCGACCTACCTGGCCATCGGGCCGATGTTCGCGGCCTATCTGCTTTTCGGCGCGGGGCTGCGGCACGTGCGGAGCAGCACGGCCACGACCCTCACGCTGATTGAGCCGCTGGTGGCCACCGTTCTGGCCGTGCTTGTCGTCGGCGAGCGGCTCCACCCCGTCGGCTGGACCGGCCTCATCCTCTTGATGGCAAGCGTGTTCGCGCTCGTTGCTCCGGACCGGACCAAACCGGAGCCCGTGTTGGTAGAATCCGGGCATGCTCGACCGCGAGTCGGCGGGGCAGGAAGGCTCCGGACCACCCGAAGGACCCGAAGCGCACGGCGATGACGATCTCGCCGCTGCGGTCGATGACGGTGCCCGGACCGCCTCTCATCCGGTCCCGTCTCACGCGGTGCCGGCGAGCGGGTTCGACGCGGATCTCCCGGATGATGCCGACGACGTCGTCCCCGGGGCCGCCGAACCGATCACCAGCCCGCGCGTTCGTGCGGACGAGCGCGTCGTCGAGGTCACGAGGCGATGGGGATTCTTCTCGAAAAGGCGCAGCAGAGTCCGCAGGCACCCGGACGACAGCTAGTCACCGGTAGGCTGGCTCCGTGTCATTCTCGCTCGCCGACGTAACCCGGGTCGCCCACGATCTGTGGCCGCTGTCCGGAGCCGAGCAGTGGGACGCGCCCGGCTTGCTGAGCGGGGATCCGGCCGGTCCGATCGACCACATCCACCTGGCCGTCGATGCCGTGGCCGACACCGTCGACGAGGCCATCGAGGCCAATGCCGACCTCCTGTTCGTGCACCACCCACTGCTGCTGCGCGGCGTGACCACCGTCGCCGAGGACCGCTACAAGGGGGCGCTGCTGAGCCGTCTCATCCGCGCGAACTGCGCGCTGCTGGCGGCCCACACCAACGCCGACATCGTCGTCGACGGCGTCTCGGACGTCTTCGCCTCACGGCTGGGGCTCGTTGACGCCCTGCCCATCACGGCGGGCACGGTCCCCGGGACGGGCATCGGACGCGTTGGCCGGCTCGCCGAACCGACGACCCTGGGCCAGCTGGCCCGTCGGGTGGCCCAGCTGCTGCCGCCCACTGCATCAGGGGTGCGGGCGGCGGGGGAGTACGGGCAGCCGATTGAAACCGTCGCCCTGTGCGGCGGCGCCGGGGACTCGCTCCTCGCGCACCCGTCCGTGCTCGCCGCCGACGTGTACATCACCGCCGACCTCCGGCACCACCCCGCCTCCGAGGCGCGCGAGCAGGCCCGGCTCGGCGGCGCCGGTCCCGCGCTGCTCGACGTCTCACATTGGGCCAGTGAATGGTTGTGGCTCGAGACCGCGGCCGGGCAATTGCGCGAAGCCCTTCCCGGCATGCGCGTCTCCGTCAGCGAGCTCCGCACGGATCCGTGGGACTTTGCCGTCATCCAGTAGCCGGCCGGCTCCCTCAACCCGTTCCCACTCAACACTCGTAAAGGTCAGGACATTGTGAAGGCATCCCCAGCACAGCAGAAGGAGCTTCTTCGGCTCCAGGCGCTCGACACCCGGCTCCAGCAGACGCAGCACCAGACGAAGGCGCTGCCCCAGCACGCAGAACTCGCCGCGCTCGGCACCGAGGCCGAGAAGACACGGACGACCCTGGCGGCGCGCACCGGCGAACTCGAGGATGTGCGGATCGAGCTGGGCCGGATCGAGTCCGATGTCGATGTGGTGGAGAAGCGCATCGCCCGGGACACCGAGCGCGTCGAGCACACATCCTCGGTCAAAGACGTCCAGGCGCTCGAGACCGAACTGGCCGCCCTGCGGAAGCGGCACACCGACCTCGAGGAAATCGAACTGGCTGTGATGGAACGCCTCGAAGAGCGCGAAGCGGCCGTCGCCGAGGTGGAAACGGTCCGCGACGCCCTCGCGGACCGGATCAGCGAGGCGGAGAAGGCCAGGGACATCCGGCTCGCCGAACTGAACCGCGAGCTGGGCGACCTCGCCAGGGACCGCGAGACGATCGCGGCGACCCTGACCGAAGAACTTCGCGCACTCTACGAGAAGCGGCGGGTGGTTGGCCGGGGCAACGCCGCGGCCCTGCTCCGGGCGCGCACCTGCAGCGGCTGCACGATGACGCTCACCGGCAGCGATCTGGAGAGCGTGCGCTCCGCCGCCGCCGACGAAGTCGTCTTCTGCCCCGATTGCGGGGCCATCCTGGTGCGCACGGAGGAATCCGGCATCTAGTGGGCCGGTCATTCATCGTCGAGGCGGACGGCGGGTCTCGCGGGAACCCGGGGCGCGCCGGCAGCGGATCGCTCGTCATCGACGCTGAGACCGGCGAGATTCTCGCCGAAATCGGGACCTGGGTCGGCATCGCCACGAACAACGTCGCCGAGTACCGCGGAATGGTCGAAGGCCTCCGCCGCGCACTCGAGCTCGATCCGACGGCGGGCATCCTCGTGCGCATGGACTCCCAGCTCGTCGTCGAACAGATGTCCGGCCGCTGGAAGATCAAACATCCCGACATGCGGGAGTTGGCGGCCGAGGCACGGGAACTGATCGGCCACCGGCCGGTCACCTTCGAGTGGATTCCGCGCGCCGAGAATGCCCGCGCGGATGCGCTGGCCAACCGGGCCATGGACATGGGCCACAGCTTCGGGCTGTAGGATTTGACCTGAATGGGTCGGCAAGACGGTCGCGTCATTCGGTGCTTTTCGGAGCAGCGGATGCCGAGGAACGTCCGGGCTCCACAGAGCAGGGCGGTGGGTAACACCCACCCGGGGCAACCCGCGAGACAGTGCCACAGAAAGTAAACCGCCACCGGCCTCGGCCGGGGGTAAGGGTGAAACGGTGGTGTAAGAGACCACCAGAGGCCAGGGTGACCTGGTCGGCTCGGTAAACCTCGTCCGGAGCAAGGTCGAACAGGAAACGCTAAGGCTGCTCGCCGAGTTTCCGGGTAGACCGCTAGAGGGCTGCGGCAACGCAGTCCCAAGATAGATGGCCGTCCAGGGTGCTTTGGCACCGGGACAGAACCCGGCGTACCAGCCGGCCCATTCCCTCCCCGCAGCGCCCGGTCGTCGGCCTCGGCCCCCGGGGTCAGGGCGCGGCCGGCCCGGGTCGCACCGGACGGTTCTCCGCGGCGGCCGCGACGACCTCCGCGATCCGTTTCTCGCGCGTCACCGGGCGTTTGGCGCTCGCGACCCAGTACAGGAGTTGCTTGCGCGTCGACGGCGGAAGCGCCGCAAACCCGTGCTCGGCACCGGGGTTGCCGGCGAGGACCGCGGCGAGGTCGGCCGGGGCAACGAGTGTCTCCACCTCGTCCAGGATCGTCCATGATCCGTCGGCCTTCGCGGCCGCCACGGCCGCCAATCCCCCGGGAGCCAGCAAGCCCTGCTCGGCGAGCCGAGCGACGCGTTCCTTGTTGTTCTGCGCCCACACGCTGCCGGGCCTCCGCGGGGTCATGAGCTGCTTGAAGCGGGCCTCGTCCAGGCGATTCACCACGCTGTCGATCCAGCCGAAACACACGGCCTCCTCCACCGCAGCCTGGTAGGTCAGCGTGGTGACCGTGTTCCCCTTCTTACCCACGGCCAGCCACACGCCGGGGGAGTCGGCATGGTTGGCCTCCAGCCAGGCCCGCCACTGCCGACGGTCCGCCGGTTCGATGAAAGAAAGGTCAGCGAGCGGCGTCATGCGGCGAGCCTCCTCACCCACGATAGGTCCACGGCGGGGAGCCTACCCGGGCGCGGGTTCAGACGCCGGCGAACCCGATCGCCAGTGCCGCCGCGCCCAGGATGCCGGCGTTGTTGCGGTGCACGGCGGGCACGATCGGGGTCGACAGGCTCAGCAGCGGCAGGAACTCCTGGTGGTGCTTGGACACGCCGCCGCCGACGATGAACAGGTCGGGGGTGAAGAGCTTCTCGAGCGTCGAGTAGTACTTCTGCAGGCGGCCGGCCCACTTCGCCCAGCTCAGGTTCTCCCGTTCCTTGACCGAGTAGGCCGCGCGGGTCTCGTAATCGTGCCCGTCGATCTCGAGGTGGCCGAGCTCGGTGTTCGGCACGAGCAGGCCATCGTTGAGCAGCGCGGTGCCGATGCCGGTGCCGAGCGTGGTCAGGAGCACGACGCCCGGCACATTGCGGGCGGCGCCGAACTGCGCCTCGGCATAGCCGGCGGCATCCGCGTCGTTCACGAAGTGGATCGGGCGGCCGAGGCCGTCCTCGAAGAGCTGCTCGGCCGACAGGCCGATCCATTTCTCGGACACGTTTGCGGCCGACATGGTCCGGCCGTGCTTGACCACGGCGGGGAAGCAGACGCCGATCGGAAGGTCGGCACCCCCCGCCGAGCCCGTCGACACCATGCCCAGGAGCTGGCGGGTGGTTTCGACGATGTCCCGTGGGCTCCCGCCCTTCGGCGTCGCGAGCTTGACTCGATCGGAGAGCAGTGCACCGGTCGAGAGGTCGACCACAGCCCCCTTGATGCCGGTGCCGCCGATGTCGATCCCGATGGCCGTGGTAGAACTCATAAGGAAAACCTACCCGCTACGGCAGGGTGAGGATGTCGGCTCCGCGCTCCGTGACCACGAGGGTGTGCTCGAACTGGGCCGTCATGCTCCGATCCTTCGTCGTCACGGTCCAGTCGTCCGACCACATGTCCCACTGGTGCGTGCCCAGGGTGAGCATCGGCTCGATCGTGAACACCATGCCGACCTCCATCACTGTGTCGTAGAGCGGGGCCGAGTCGTAGTGGGGGATGATCAGCCCGGAGTGGAACGCCTCGCCGACACCGTGGCCGGTGAAATCGCGCACGACTCCGTAGTTGAAGCGTTTGGCGTAGGACTCGATCGCCCGGCCGATCACGTTGACCCGGCGCCCGGGCGCCACGGCTTTGATCCCCCTCGCGAGGGCCTCCCGGGTTCGCTCGACAAGGAGGGTGACCTCCTCGGTCGCCTCACCGACGATGAACGTGACATTGCTGTCGCCGTGCACACCGTTCTTGAACGCGGTGATGTCGATGTTCACGAGGTCGCCGTTCTCCAGCACGGTGTCGTCGGGGATGCCATGGCAGATCACTTCGTTCACCGAGCTGCACAGGGACTTGGGGTAGCCCCGGTAGCCGAGCGTCGACGGGTAGGCATCGTTGGCGACCAGGAAGTCGTGGCCGACGGCGTCGAGCTCCTCCGTGGTCGCTCCGGGCCGGACGGCCCGGCCGACGGCCTGGATGGCCTGGGCGGCGATCCGGCCGGATTCGCGGATCAGTTCGATCTTCTCGGGCGAGTAGACGTCCGAGCCCTCGAAACGGGAGGGGGCTTCCTTGCCGACGTACTCGGGGCGGGCGATGCGGGAGGGGACCGGGCGGGTGGCCGAGACCGTTCCGGGGATGAGATGACCGACGGGATTCTTAGGCATAGGATCAATTATGACCGCTGATTCTGAACACCAGTTCTGGTACAACATGCGCACCGGCAAGGTCGAACAGGGCCCCCAGTCGCAGTCAATCGATCGGGTAGGTCCCTTCGCCACCGAGCTCGAGGCGAGTCACGCCCTGCAGAAGCTCCGGGCGAACAGCGCCAAATGGGCAGAGGACGACGCCCGGGACGAACGCTGACCGCGCCGCCGGCTCACTCGTAGCTGTGCTCGGGGGCCGGGTAGGCGCCTGAATCGACGTCGTCCTTGAACTGGTGCACGGCATCCGTCAGGACGGCGCGCAGGTTCGCGTACTGGCGCACGAAGCGGGGCACCCGGCCGTCGGTCATGCCGGCGAAGTCGGTCCAGACCATCAGCTGGCCGTCAACGTCGGGCCCGGCCCCGACCCCGATGGTGGGGATCTCGAGGCGCGCGGTCACCTGGGCGGCGACCGTCGCGGGCACCATTTCGAGGACAATCGCGAATGCGCCGGCGTCCTGCACGGCGAGAGCGTCCTCGATCAGCCGATCTGCTGCCTCGCCGCGGCCCTGGATGATGTGCCCGCCCAGGCCGTGCTCGCTCTGTGGGGTGAAGCCGATGTGGCCCATCACCGGGATACCGGAGGTGACGATCCGTTTGATCTGCTTGTGGCTGCGCACGCCGCCCTCGAGCTTGACCGCGTGGGCCTGGGCTTCCTTCATGAAGCGAACGGCGGTGTGCAGGGCCTCGGTCGCGCCGGTCTCGTAAGACCCGAACGGCATGTCCGCCACCACGAGTGCCCGTGTCACGGCTCGGGCCACGGCGCGGGTAAGGGGGATGAGTTCGTCGACGGTCACAGGGAGGGTCGTCTCGTAGCCGAACACGTTGTTTCCGGCCGAATCGCCCACGAGCAGGAAATCGATCCCCGCCTGGTCGAAGATCTGGGCCGTGAGCATGTCGTAGCTGGTGAGCCCGGTGATCGGGATCCCCTGCTGCTTCGCGGTGTGGAAATGGCGGGTGCGTACTCGCTTGGGACCGGGGGGAACGACCGCGAACGGGTTCTGCTCCGGGACGGCGGCGGATGCGGCGGGGGCGGGTGACTCTGGCATGGCTCAAGTGTAGTCAGACCGTCATCGGCGGCTCCCCGGCCCGGTTTTCGCGATATCGGCGGCGCCAGACACTAGCCTAGGAGGGAACAAGAAAGGGCCAGAATGGACAAGCAGCGCGACTTCGTTCTTCGTACCATCGAGGAGCGGGGAATCAAGTTCGTCCGGCTGTGGTTCACCGACGTCGTCGGTACCCTCAAATCGGTCGCCATCGCCCCGGCCGAGGTAGAAGGGGCGTTCGCCGAGGGGCTCGGATTCGACGGGTCGGCCATCGAAGGCCTGACCCGGTCGTTCGAGGCCGATGTGCTCGCGCACCCCGACCCGACCACGTTCCAGATCCTGCCCTGGCGCGGCGAAGTGGACCCGACCGCACGCATGTTCTGCGACATCACGACCCCGGATGGCCAGCCGGCCGTGGCCGACCCGAGGAACGTGCTCAAACGCACCCTCGCGAAGGCGGCCGAGCGCGGCTTCACCTTCTACACGCACCCCGAGATCGAGTTCTACCTGCTCAAGTCGTCCAAGTACGGCAAGAACGGCCCGGTTCCCGTCGACTCGGCCGGATACTTCGACAACGTCCCCGGCGGCACGGCGCACGACTTCCGCCGCCGCTCGGTGCGGATGCTCGAAGACCTGGGCATCTCGGTCGAGTTCAGCCATCACGAGGCGGGCCCGGGCCAGAACGAGATCGACCTGCGCTACGCCGACGCGTTGACGACGGCGGACAACATCATGACCTTCCGGACCGTCATCAAGGAGGTGGCGATCGAGCAGGGCGTCTACGCGACGTTCATGCCCAAGCCCATGTCCGAGCACCCGGGTTCCGGGATGCACACGCACCTGTCGCTGTTCGAAGGCGACACGAACGCGTTCTACGAGGCCGGGGCGCAGTACCAGCTCTCCAAAACCGGCCGCCAGTTCATCGCCGGCCTCCTCAAGCACGCGCCGGAGATCACCGCGGTCACGAACCAGTTCGTCAACTCCTACAAGAGGCTGTGGGGCGGCGACGAGGCCCCGAGCTTCGTCTGCTGGGGCCACAACAATCGTTCGGCGCTCATCCGCGTGCCCCTGTACAAGCCCAACAAGGGGCAGAGTGCGCGCGTCGAGTACCGGGCCATCGACTCCGCGGCAAACCCCTACCTCGCCTACTCGCTCATGCTCGCCGCCGGCCTCAAGGGCATCGAAGAGGGCTATGAGCTTCCCCCGGAGGCGGAGGACAACGTCTGGAGCCTGAGCGACACGGAGCGCCGTGCCCTCGGCTACCACCAGCTTCCCGCCAGTCTCGACCACGCCATCCAGTTCATGGAGGAGTCGGAGCTCGTCGCGGAAACGCTGGGCGAGCAGGTCTTCAACTATGTGCTGCTCAACAAGCGCCAGGAGTGGCGGGACTACCGGTCCCAGGTCACCCCGTTCGAGCTGCGCAAGAACCTCGAGATGCTGTAGGAGGAGGCGGAGGAGCGGCACGTCATGGCGCGGCCACAACTGACCCTGACCGAGCTTGCCCGGGTCGGATTCGTCGAACTCGGCGTCGTCCGGGACCGGCTCGGGGAGGTCCACTCCCTGGGCGGCCCGGATGGAGCGGAACTCCTGCCGCTGCTCGGCAGCACGGCGAGCCCGGATGCCGCCCTCGGCGCCCTGCTCGCCCTCCTGCGACAGGCGCCGGGGGAGGTGCGCGCCCTGCTCGAGCATCCGGACGCAACCCTCCGCCTGCTGCGGGTGATCGGGGCGTCGAGCGGCCTGGCCGACTTCTTCCTCCGGCACCCCGATGAACTCGGCATACTCGCGGAGGCCCGGACGTCCCTCCCGGGCCTCGACGAGTTGTCGGCCGACCTGCTCGATTCCGTCGGCGCCCGCGACGGCTTCGCCACCCTGGTCGAGGATGCGGGGTGGGTGGCCCTGCGCGTGCGCTACCGCAGGCGGCTCGCGGAGCTGGCGGCATTCGACCTGGAGCAGGAAGACCCGGTCGCGGGCGTCGACGGTGTGGCGCGCACCCTGGCCGACCTCGCGGCGGCGGCCCTGGAGGCGTCGCTGGCCGTCGCCCGCAGCATGTGCTCGGGTGTTGTTGCCGCCCACGGTATCTTCCCGGTCGAGCAGGTGCGTGCGACGCGCCTGGCGGTCATCGGTATGGGCAAGGCCGGGGCGAACGAACTGAACTACGTCAGCGACGTGGACGTGATCTTCGTCGCCGAGGGCGACGAGGCATCCGACCTCGACAGCGCGCGGGCGGTCGACATTGCCACCAGGCTGGCCATCCTGATGATGCGCGGCATTAATGAGTTCGCCGTCGAGCCGGAGCTCTGGGAGGTCGATCCGAACCTCCGGCCGGAGGGCAAGGACGGCGCCCTCGTTCGCTCGCTGGAGTCGCATCTGGCTTACTACGACCGGTGGGCGAAGAGCTGGGAGTTCCAGGCCCTGCTCAAGGCCCGGCCGCTTGCGGGCGACCACGACCTGGGCGCCCGGTACGTCGAGGCGGTCGGCCCCAAGGTGTGGACCAGTGCGAGTCGGGAGAACTTCGTCGAATCCGTCCAGCGGATGCGTGAGCGCGTGACGACGAATATTCCCGATGACGAAGTCGACGTGCAGCTCAAGCTCGGTCCCGGCGGTCTGCGCGACATCGAGTTCACCGTGCAGCTGCTCCAGCTGGTGCACGGCCAGGCCGACCCCGACGTGAGGCAGCCGGGAACCCTGCCCGCCCTGGTCGCCCTCGCGGAGGCGGGCTACGTCGGGCGCGCGGAGGCCGCCGAATTCGCGCAGGACTACCGCATGCTCAGGCTGATGGAACACCGGCTGCAGCTTGAGAAGCTGCGCCGCACCCACCTGGTGCCGCGCGATGAGGCGAGCCTGCGCATCCTGGCCCGCGCGACCGGGCTGGCCACGAGCGCCTCCCAACTGACGGCACGGTGGATGGACACCAAACAGCGCGTGCGCGGCCTGCACGAACGCCTGTTTTACCGCCCGCTGCTGTCCGCCGTCGCCGCGCTGCCGGCCGAGGGACGAGCCCTCACGAGCGCCCAGGCCGAGGCCAGGCTCGCCGCGATCGGCTTCCGCAACCCGAAGGGAGCCCTCGGCCACATCGCCGCGCTCACCGGCGGGGTGTCCCGCCGCGCGGCGATCCAGCGCCACCTGCTCCCGGTGATGCTGCAGTGGTTCTCGGAGGGCGCCGACCCCGACTACGGTCTGCTTGCCTTCCGGCGGCTGAGCGACAACCTGGGCTCGACGTACTGGTTCCTCCGCATGCTGCGGGACTCGTCCGGCGCCGCACAGCGCCTGACCCACGTGCTGTCCGCGTCCCGGTTCGTCGGCGAGCTGCTCGAGAAGATTCCCGAGGCCGTCGCGTGGCTGGAACACGAAGACGATTTGCGGCCGCGACCGCTCGCTGCGTTGCAGGAGGAGGCGCGCGCCGTGCTCGCCAGGCATGAGAGCCCGGATGCCGCCGCGTCGATCCTGCGCACGGCCCGGCGCAGGGAGATGCTCCGGCTGGCGTTCTCGTCCGTCCTCGGCAAACTCACGATCGAGCAGCTCGCTGCCGGGCTGACCAACGTCAATGCCACCGTCATCCAGAGCGTGCTTGCCGCCATCCGCGGAACGGCACTGGGCGGCGCGGACGCAGCAGCCCCGCCGGACGGGATCGAATTCGCGGTCATCGGCATGGGGCGGTTCGGCGGCGCCGAACTGGGCTTCGGCTCGGATGCCGACGTCATGTATGTGTTCCGGGCGGGTACGCTGCAGGGCGAAGCCGCCCACGACCGCGCCAGGTTCATTGTGCGCGAACTCAACCGGCTCACCGAGGACAACCGCCTCCCGCTCGACCTGGACATCGGCCTGCGGCCGGAAGGCAAGAACGGCCCCGTGGCCCGCTCACTCGACTCCTACGAGGCGTACTACCGGCGCTGGTCTCTCACCTGGGAGGCTCAGGCGCTGCTGCGGGGCAGGGGAGTGGCGGGGGACCCGGCGCTGCTTCGCGACTTCGAGGCGGTGGCGGACTCGGTGCGTTATCCGGTCGCGATCGCCGAGCAGGAGGTGCGCGAGGTCAAGCGCATCAAGGCGCGGGTCGAGAACGAACGCCTTCCCCAGGCGGCGGATCCGAACCGGCACCTCAAGCTCGGCCGGGGCTCGCTGAGCGACGTGGAGTGGTTCGTTCAGCTGCTCCAGTTGCAGCACGCAGCGGCCGTGCCCGGCCTGCGCACGACATCGACCCTGAGCGCGCTCCAGGCGGCCGTCGACGCCGACCTGGTCGCCGAGGCGGACGCGGCTACGCTCCGTGCCGCGTGGGAATTCGCCTCGCGCGCCCGCTCGGCCATCACCCTCTGGACGAACCGCACCTCGGATGTGCTCCCCACCGACCGCGTTCAACTCGAGGGCATCGCCCGGATGATGGAGTATCCGCCGGGCTCCGCAAACGCGCTCGAGGAGGAATACCTCGCCGTCACCCGCCGGGCGCGCGCCGTGTTCGAGCGGCTCTTCTACGGCCCGGTGGAGCGCGCCGGGCCCACCACCGGCTGACCCGCACGCTGGCCCGCGCAACGCGGCGGGGCCGCACCTCCGAAGAGATGCGGCCCCGGCGGGAACGCGTGGCGACGTCGTCAGACGCCGTAGTAGAGCTCGAACTCGAACGGGTGCGGACGCTGCGCGAGCGGCTTGATCTCGTTCTCGCGCTTGTAGCTGATCCAGGTCTCGATCAGTTCGGGCGTGAACACGTTTCCGGCGAGCAGGAAGTCGTGGTCGGCCTCGAGCGCGTCCAGCGCGGCCTCGAGCGACGCGGGAAGCTGGGGGATGCTCTTGGCTTCTTCGGGCGGGAGCTCGTACAGGTCCTTGTCGACGGGCTCGTGCGGCTCGATGCGGTTCTTGATCCCGTCGAGGCCGGCCATCAGCTGCGCAGCGAAGGCGAGGTACGGGTTGCTCGCGCCGTCCGGAACGCGGAACTCGATGCGTTTTGCCTTCGGGTTCGTGCCGGTGATCGGAATCCGGATGCACGCGGAGCGGTTACCGGCCGAGTAGACCAGGTTGACGGGAGCTTCGAAACCGGGGACCAGGCGACGGAACGAGTTCACGCTCGGGTTGGTGAACGCGAGGACCGCGGGGGCATGCTTGAGCAGCCCGCCGATGTACCAGCGGGCGAGGTCGGAGAGACCGCCGTAGCCGGCCTCGTCGTAGAACAGCGGCTGGCCGTCGGCCCAGAGGGACTGGTGCGTGTGCATCCCGGAGCCGTTGTCGCCGAACAGGGGCTTCGGCATGAAGGTGGCGGTCTTGCCCCAGTCGTGCGCGGTGTTCTTGACGATGTACTTGAACTTCAGGATGTCGTCGGCCGCGTGCACCATGGTGTCGAAGCGGTAGTTGATCTCGCCCTGGCCGCCCGTGCCCACCTCGTGGTGGCTGCGCTCGAGGATGAGGCCGGCGTCGATCAGTTTGAGGCAGATGTCGTCGCGCAGGTCGGCGTGCTGGTCGACCGGGCTCACCGGGAAGTAGCCGCCCTTGAACGGGGTCTTGTTGGCGAGGTTTCCGCCCTCTTCCTGCTTGCCGGAGTTCCAGGCGCCCTCGCTGGAGTCGACGGAGTAGAAGCTGGAGTGCTGGTTCACTTCGTAGCGCACGTCGTCGAAGATGTAGAACTCGGCCTCGGGAGCGAAGAACGCGGTGTCGGCGATGCCGGTGGAGGCCAGGTACTTCTCGGCCTTCTTGGCGACCTGGCGCGGGTCCTTCGAGTAGATCTCGCCGTTGCGCGGGTTATAGATGTCGAAGAGCATGATCAGGGTGCGCTCGGCGCGGAAAGCGTCGATGTAGGCGGTGGTGACGTCGGGGATGAGCTGCATGTCCGACTCGTGGATCGACGCGAAACCGCGGATCGACGAACCATCGAACATCTGGCCGACCGTGAAGAAGTCTTCATCCACCGTCGAGGCCGGGATGTTGAAGTGCTGCTGCACACCGGGCAGGTCGGTGAAGCGGATGTCAAGGAACTTGACGTCCGTTTCCTTGATGAATTTGAGCACTTCTGAGGAATCGCGGAACATGCGGATTAACTCCAATGGGCGTGGATCTGGGACAGAGGTCGGTCGGTACGACTTCCCCGAGATTAGTCTGGCGGCGTTACCCGAGGGTGACGCTTATGTTTCACACATGTTACGCCGGAGCCAGCTCGGTAGACTGATCGAGTGCCGGAACCGAGATCGAAATCCATTCCCTTTGGCCAGCTCGCACCGAGCACATGGCCGGGCGAGCGGCTTGGTCTTCCCCGATCCGGGCCCCGATCGGTGGCCCGCGCCGGGCGACGGATCGCTGCCCTCGCGATCGACTGGGCGCTGGCCTATGCGGCATCGGCCCTGTTCTTCTCCCGGGACGGTTTCGTGAACGGCATCGCGACCACGGCCATCTTCGTCGCGTTGCAGATCGTGTTCATTCCGACGATCGGCGGCAGCATCGGACACCGCCTGGTCGGGCTGTACGTCGTGCCGCTCACCGGCGGCTGGGTGGGGCCCTGGCGGCCGATCGTGCGCTCGATCCTGCTCGGCCTGGTCATTCCGGCGCTCGTCTGGGACTCAGACCAGCGCGGCTTCCACGACAAGGTAGCCGGAACCGTTCTCGTCCGAGGCTGACCTCGAGTCGTCGGAACGTCGAGCCTGGTGCCGGGCCTGCACCCGCGTGGGTCCGGGCATGAAAACGCCCGGCCCGACGGGCCGGGCGTTCCGGTTCGGCTGCGGCTACGCGCGCTTCGGGCGCGCCTTCGCCGGGTCGACGCCCTTGGGGATGGGCAGCTTCCTGGCCATGGAGTTCAAACGGTTGTTGACGGCCAGGACTTCAGCCTTCGTGAGCGTCGGTTTGATCTTCGTCAGGCGGCGCGCGAGTTTGTGCAGGGGGACCGCGTCCTCGTCCGGACCGACCGAAATGACGGTGACGGCGATGCTGCCGCCGAGCCGGGACACCATGCGGCGCTCGTCGTCCAGCATGCGCGCGGTGCGGGTGCGAGGTCCCTCGCTGATCAGCACGACACCGCCGCGGCCGACGGCGCGGTAGATGGCGTCCTGGGTCTTGCCGTTCACGGCGACCGGCATTTCGCTGCCGACCCAGCCGCGCTTGAGCGAACTGCGAAGCACCGCGCCGACGGCTCCCGGCTGGCCCTCGATCTGGGAGTACGCGGCCTTCTCGGCACGGCGACCGAGGATGATCATCATCGCGAGCACGCCGCCGAGCACGCCGGCGACGGCCCACAGGGCGATGGTCCAGCCGCCGCCCGAGGTGAGCAGGGCGAATCCGATGCTCACCACGACGGGGATCAGGAAGCCCAGGATCATGAACAGGACGATGTTCGAGTCGTAGCGCCTCGTCATCTGGAAGACCTGCCACATTTGCTTTATGCGGCCGGGTTCTTTCGGGGGACGGGGGGTCTTGTCCTTGCTGCGTGCCATGAGTCTAAGACTACCCAGTCAGCCGAATACCGCGTGACCGAAAAGGGCTCACGACACAGCCTGCGCGAAGCCGAGCGTGGCATCCGCAAGATGCCGCAGATGGTCGGGCACGTCGCGGCCGCTCTTCTGCATGGACTGGGCCCACAGGCGGCCGGCCCGGTAGGACGACCGCACGAGCGGCCCGGACAGCACGCCGAGGAATCCGATCGCCTCGGCTTCCTCCTTGAGCTCGACGAACTCCTCCGGCTTCACCCAGCGCGCCACCGGCAGGTGGCGGGCGCTGGGGCGCAGGTACTGGGTGATTGTGATGATGTCGGTGCCGGCATCGTGGAGGTCCTGGAGGGCCTGGCTGACCTCCGCCCGCTCCTCGCCCATGCCGAGGATCAGGTTCGACTTGGTGATCAGGCCGGCGTTCCGCCCCTGCGTGAGCACGTCGAGGGACCGGTCATACCGGAATGCCGGGCGGACGCGCTTGAAGATGCGCGGCACGGTCTCGACGTTATGCGCGAACACCTCGGGCCGGGCCGAGAAGACCTCGCCGAGGTGGTCCGGGTTGCCGGAGAAGTCCGGCACCAGGATTTCCACGCCCGTGCCCGGGCTCTGCCGGTGGATTTCGCGGATCGTTTCGGCGTAGATCCACGAGCCCTCGTCGGGCTGGTCGTCGCGGGCCACGCCGGTGACGGTGGCGTACCGCAGCTGCATCTTGACGACGGATTCCGCGACGCGGCGCGGTTCGTCGCGGTCGTAGTCGGCCGGTTTGCCGGTGTCGATCATGCAGAAGTCGCAGCGCCTGGTGCACTGCGAGCCGCCGATCAGGAATGTCGCCTCGCGGTCTTCCCAGCACTCGTAGATGTTCGGGCAGCCCGCCTCCTGGCAGACCGTGTGCAGGTCCTCGCTCTTCACAAGGCTCTGCATCTTCTGGTATTCGGGCCCCATTTTGGCCTTGATCTTGATCCACTCGGGCTTGCGCTCGATCGGTGTCTCGGCGTTGCGGATCTCCAGGCGGAGCATCTTCCGGCCGTCGGGTGCGGCGCTCACGCGGTCACCGCCACGTCGCTCGTCACGATGTCCATCACGTTGCTCATCGCGTCGTTTTGGAATCGGGCGCGGACGGGTTCGATGAGTTCGGACGTGTCCACCTCGCGGCCGAGCACGCGCGACATGGTCGTCACGCCGGCATCCTTGATCCCGCAGGCGACGATCCGGCTGTACGGTTCGAGCGAATTGCTGCAATTGAGGGCGAAGCCGTGCATGGTCACGCCTTCGGCAACCCGGATGCCGATGGCCGCGATCTTGTCTTCCCGGCCGGCCGGGCCGACCCAGACCCCCGAGCGGCCGGGGACGCGGACACCCTCGATGCCGAAGCCGGCGAGAACGTCGATGAGGATCCCCTCGAGGCCGCGCACGTAGCCGACGACGTCGACGGGCTCGGCGAGGTGCAGAATCGGATACCCGACCAGCTGTCCCGGCCCGTGCCAGGTGATCTTGCCGCCCCGGTCCACATCGATGACCGGCGTTCCGTCGGTGGGACGGTCCTCCGGATCGGTGCGTTTGCCGGCGGTGTACACGGCGGGGTGTTCCAGCAGGATGACGGTGTCGGGTCTCTCACCGGAGACGACTGAACGGTGGACTGCGCGTTGGAGCTCAAGGCCCTCAACATACGGCACGGAGTTGGCGCTTAGCCCCGCGACGACAAAGTCGAGCATGGGGTCCAGTCTAGGGTCTGGGCCCCTCCTCCACCGTCGATGGCCGAAGCGTCGTCCCCCGGAGTCCGTGGTGGAGACCGGCGCTCACCGCTCCGGCGCGACACTGGCCTGGTGGGAAGACGCGCACACCGGGCTGCGGCGCCGGGGGACACCCCGGGCACGCAGCCCGACGACCCGGTCGGCGGCGGTCCCGGTGACCTGCCGCACGTGTCGATGATCGCCGGCTACCGGGTGGTGCGCCGCCTCGGGTCGGGCCGACGGGCCGTCGTCTACCTCGGGCATGCCGGCCCGGACGCGGGGCGGCCCACGGGCGAGGGAGCCGGCCGTGCGGTCGTCGTGGCGCTGAAGGTCTTCGGCCCGGAGGCGGATCCTGCGTCGGTCGAACGTGAGATCCGTGCGTTGTCGCGGTGTCCCGCGGGGCTCTTGCCCGCGCTGCTGGACGTTGCGACCCTTCCCGACGGACGGGTCTGCCTGGTGCTGGAACGCCTGGCCGGGACGTCCCTCAGCCGGCACCTGGCCTGCGTCGACACGATCGGGCCGGGGGAGGCTGTCACAATCCTCGCCCCGGTCGTCACGGCACTCTCGGCGCTGCATGCGGCCGGCTACGCGCATGATGGCCTCAGCCAGGCCTCGGTGCTCTTCGACGCGAGCGGACGCCCGGTCCTCGCCGGACTCGGCGGCCTCCGCGACCTGCCGCCGGCCGGAAGACCGCGGATCCCGGCGCTCCGCGCCAATTATCTGCGGCTGGGCATGCTGGTTCGCGGGGTGTTCGACTGTCTCGACGCGGAGGATCCAGCCTCGCCTGCGGCCGGGCAGCTGGCTTCGTGGTTCGAAGACGCGGCTCGCGCGGCGCCGTTCCAGCCGTGCCTCGACGGTTTGGAGCGCCGCCTCTTCGACTGGGCCGCGGCGACGCCCGTGCGACGGCCGGGCCTGGGCGAGGCGCGGCCGGGCCGGGGGCCTGGGGTTTGGCCGGGGGTCGGACCGGGACCACGCGGTCCCGGTGTGGGGCAGCGGGCCCCTGTCCCGCCGGAGGTGAGGCCGCTGCCGGCGTGGCTTCGGCTCCTCCATCTCCCGCCGGAGCTGGTCACGGCGCTGGGCACCGCGCTGGGGGGCACCGCGCTGGGCACGCCGCCGGGCACCGCACCGGGCACGACTCCGGGCACCGGGCCAGGGGGCGCGCTGGCGGGCGCGCTGGCGGGGCATCCGGTGGGACGCGGGCTCTCTCGGCTGCGTGACCGGGTGAGGCTGCGTCGGCGCCCGCTGTCGCTGGCGGCCGTCGTGGCGGCGGGGTTGGTCCTGCTGGCGCTCGGGTTATTGCCCGCCCCGTCCGGCACGGATTCCTCCGGCACGGATTCCTCCGGCACGTCGGCGACCGGCGTGGCCGGGGTAGACGTGGATTCCACGACGGCCGACCCCGAGGGGAGAGGCCGTTTCGACGCGCCGGATGCCACCGCGCCGGATGCTGCAGCGCTGGCCGGTGACGACCCGGTGCAGGCTGTTCCGGTGCTGCTCCGGCTGCGCGCCGGCTGCCTCGCCCGGGCATCCGTCGTCTGCCTCGACGGCGTCGACCAGCCCGGGTCGGCGGTCGTGGCAGCGGACATGTACGCCGCGAGGACCGCCCAGCAAGGCGGAGGCGCGGCGGACCCACAAGCCTTCGACGGCTACACGGCGAGCCTGGTGGAGCGCATCGGCAACTCGGCGCTCGTCGCACTGGCCCCGCCAACCGAACCGGCCCCGCCCGCCGGCCCGGCCCCGCCCGCCGACCCATCGGGGCCACAAGGCCGGCCGGCCTCGGTGCTTGCGGTCAAGGGGGAGGGCGGCTGGCTCTTGCGCGAGATCTTCGACTACTAGCTGCAGCTCGAGCCGTGAGGGGTCGCATATCGACCTTCGTTTGCCTCAGGAAGGTCGATATGCGACCCCTCAGCGTCAAAAAAGGGGGCGACCCTGGCGGGTCGCCCCCTTTTCGAAGGGTGGAGCGGATGAAGCGGGGAATCAGATTCCCAGGTTGCCCTCGAACGCTCCGGCCTCCAGGCGCGCCTTCATCGTGGTGAGGAAGCGTGAGGCGTCCGCGCCGTCGATGATGCGGTGGTCGTAGGACAGGGCCAGGTAGAGGCAGGACCGGACGGCGATCGAGTCCAGGCCGTCGGTCGTCACGACGACCGGCTTCTTGTAAACGATTCCGGTGCCGAGGATGGCGCTCTGCGGCAGGAAGACGACCGGGGTGTCGAACAGCGCGCCGCGCGAACCGGTGTTGGTCAGCGTGAAGGTGCCTCCGGACAGTTCGTCCGGCTTCAGCTTGTTGTCGCGCGTCCGGGCGGCGAGGTCGGCGATCTGGGCGGCGAAACCGGCCAGGTCGAGCTCTCCGGCGTTACGCACAACCGGAGTCAACAGGCCGCGTTCGGTGTCGACGGCGATGCTGATGTTCTCCTGCGCCGGGTAGACGATCTGGTCGCCGTCGACGGTGGCGTTGATGATCGGGTAGGTCCGCAGCGCCTCGGCCGCGGCCAGGGCGAAGAACGGCAGGAACGAGAGCTTGTTGCCCGTCTTTGCGTGGAAGTCCGCCTTCACCTTGTCGCGAAGCATGGCGACCCGGGTCACGTCGACCTCGACCACGGTGGTGAGCTGCGCCGAGGAGTTCATCGAGATGACGGCACGCTCGGCGACGACCTTGCGGAGACGCGACATCGGCTGGGTGGTTCCGCGCAGCGGCGAGACCTCGATGACCGGGGCAGCAGACGCGCTGGGAGCGGCCTCGGCTGCCGCGGCGATGTCTTCCTTGCGGATGCGTCCACCGACGCCGGTCCCGGTGATCGTGGACAGGTCCACGCCGGCCTCGTTGGCGAGCTTGCGCACGATCGGCGTCACGTAGCCGGATGTTCCGGCGTGCGATCCACGGGCCGCGGCGGGTGCGGCTGCCGGTGCGGCTGGCGGTGCGGCAACTGCAACGGGTGCGGGTGCGGCCGTCGGGGCTGCGACGGGTGCGGCAACCGGCGCAGGCGCCGCTGCGGCAGGAGCTGCTGCTGCGGGAGGCGGCTCGACGGCGGCGGGCGCCGGCGGGGCGACGGCCGGGGCTGGCGCCTCGGCCGGGGCGGGCGCCTCGGTGGAGGGAACCTCTGCGATCGGGGCCGCTGCCTCGGCAGGTGCCTCGGCCGCAGGTGCCTCGGCCGGGGCGGGCGCCTCGGTGGAGGGAACCTCTGCGGCCGGAGCCGCTGCCTCGGCGGGTGCCTCGGCGGCGGGTGCCGCAGCGCCGGAGCCGTCACCGATGGTGACCAGCGGGGTGCCCACCTCGACGGTTTCGTCTTCCTGCACCAGGATGGCTTCGATCACACCGGCGATCGGCGACGGGATCTCGGTGTCCACCTTGTCGGTGGATACCTCGAGTAGGGGCTCGTCGACCTCGACGCGGTCTCCCACGTTCTTCAGCCAGCGGGTTACCGTACCCTCTGTGACACTCTCCCCGAGTGCCGGGAGGTTAACGGATTCGCTCATGCGCTTGTCTCCTTCAAAACCATTTGTCTGAAAATTTCTGAACCGAAAATCTGTGTGGCGCTTAGCCGTGCAGGGGCTTGCCGGCCAGGGCCAGGAAGGCCTCGCCCAGGGCCTCGTTCTGCGTCGGGTGAGCGTGCAGGAGCGGTGCGATGTCCTCCGGGTAGGCCTCCCAGTTCACGATCAACTGGCCCTCCCCGATCAGTTCGCCGACGCGCGCGCCGATCATGTGCACGCCGACGACGGGGCCGTCCTTGACGCGCACGACCTTGATCGAACCTGCCGTGCCGAGGATGGAACTCTTGCCGTTGCCGGCGAGGTTGTACTCGTAGCTGGAGACCTGGTCCGCACCGAACTTCTCGGCGGCCTTCGCCTCGGAGTAGCCGACCGATGCGACTTCCGGGTCACAGTAGGTGACCTTGGGGATGTTGATGTCCTCGACGATGATCGGGTTCAGGCCCGCGATTTCCTCGGCGACGAAGATGCCCTGCTGGAAGCCGCGGTGTGCGAGCTGCAGGCCGGGGACGATGTCGCCGACCGCGTAGAGGTTCGGGATGTTGGTGGCGAGGCGCTCGTTCGTGATGACGAAGCCGCGGTCCATGGTGACGCCAACCTCCTCGAAGCCGAATCCGGCCGTGAAGGCGCCGCGGCCGACGGCGACGAGAAGGATCTCGGCCTCGATCGTGTCGCCGTTCTCGAGCGTGACAACAACGCCGTTCTCGTCCTGGGTGACGCTCTGGAAGCGGATGCCGAGCTTGTAGGCGATTCCGCGCTTGCGGAAGGCGCGCTCGAGCGACTTGGAGATCGACTCTTCCTCGTTGGGCACGAGGTGCGGGAGCGCCTCGATGATGGTGACGTCGGCGCCGAAGGACTTCCAGACGCTGGCGAATTCGACGCCGATCACGCCGCCGCCGAGCACGGCGACCTTCTTGGGAACGTAGTCGAGCGCGAGCGCCTGCTCGCTGGTGATGACGCGGCCGCCGATTTCGAGGCCAGGAAGCGAGCGGGAGTAAGACCCGGTGGCGAGGATGACGTTGGTGCCGACGATCGTGTCTTCGCCGACCTGCACGGTCGTGGGAGAGACCAGGCGGCCTTCGCCCTCGATGACCGTGATGCCCTTGGCGCGGATCATTCCGTCGAGGCCCTTGTACTTCTTGGCCACGATGCCCTCACGGAAAGCGGTGACCGCCGCCATGTCGATGCCGCTGAACGTGGTCGTGACGCCGTACTTGGCCGCCTCGCGGCTGACGTCGGCAACCTCGGCGGAGTGCAGGAGCGCCTTGGTCGGGATGCAACCGGTGTGGAGACAGGTCCCCCCGAGCTTGCCCTTCTCGATCAGACCGACGGTGAGGCCCAGCTGGATTGCGCGCAAGGCCGCCGCGTATCCACCGCTTCCTCCACCGAGAACGACAAGGTCAAATTTCTGCTCCGACACCCAGTTACTCCCTCGTGCATCACAAACTCTCGTGCGTTCCGCCCGGCGGAATGGTGATGGGCCGGGGCAGCCGCAGGACGGCAAGTTTTCTCGCCGTCTACGACTGTACTACGGGCGTGAAAAGTCCTCGGCCAGCCGGAGCAGCGCCCGCACGGAAACTCCGGTCGGTCCGGCGCCAGTGAACCCCCACGCTGACGCGTTCTCGGACGGCCCGGCGATGTCGAGGTGGGCCCAGGGGATGGTCACCGCGTCCTCCCCGGCGCCGCGCTTGCCGACGAATTCGCGCAGGAACACGCCGGCGAGCATCATCCCGCCGGCCGTGTTGCCGATCTTGGCGTTGGCGATGTCGGCAACGTCGGAGTTGAGGAGGCTGCGCAGGTCGTCGGGCAGGGGCATCGGCCAGCCGGTTTCGCCGGTGGCCTTGCTCGCGTCGAGCACCTGCCGCACGAGGTCGTCGTCGCCCATGGCGGCGAAGTACCGGTGGCCGAGGGCGACGACCTGGGCCCCGGTGAGGGTGGCGACGTCGATGATCGCGTCGGGCTCTTCCTCGCCGGCGGCCACGATGCCGTCGGCAAGTACGAGGCGACCCTCCGCATCCGTGTTCAGCACCTCGACCGTGCGGCCGCCGCGCATGTGCAGAACGTCGTTCGGGCGGATCGCCGTGCCGGATGGCATGTTCTCGGCGATGCACAGCCACGCGGTGATGCGTAACGGCAGGGCGAGCCGGGCGGCGGCCAGGGTGACGGCCAGCACCGTGGCGGCACCGGTCATGTCGTATTTCATGCCCACCATGGATGCCGGCGGCTTGAGCGAGAGTCCGCCGGTGTCGAACGTGATGCCCTTGCCGACCAGGGCGAGGTGCCGGGTTGCTCCCTCAGGGGAGTAGCTGACCTTGACCAGGCGCGGCGGTCGGCTGGATCCCTGCCCGACGCCGGCGATGCCGCCGAAGCCGTCGGCGACGAGTTCCGTCTCGTCCCAGACCCTGACTGTCACGGGCAGGCCGGCGGCCGCCGCGACGGACTTGTCGGCCAGGGACTTCGGGTACAGGTGGGACGGGGGAGTGTTGACGAGGTCCTTGACGAGGCTGACCGCCTCGGCCACGATGCCAACGCGCTCGAGGGCGTCGCCGGCAGCCAGCGCCGTGTGCACGGTGATCCGGCCGGCCGGGAGCTTCGTGCTGGCGAGCGAGTTCTGGCGATACTCGGTGAAGGAGTAGGCGCCGAGGGCCGCGCCCTCGAGAACGGCGTGCACCTCGTCCTCGGTGGTCAGCGGGAACGCGAAGGCCACGGAGTCGACACCGGTGAGCTGGCGGACGGCGGACCCGGCCGCGTCGCGCAGCCCGTCGACGGTGATCTCCTTGCCGAGGCCGACGACGGCGATGCCGCGGGCGGCGCCGACCGTCGGCGCGAGGCGCACGACCTGGTCCCGGGCGCCGGTAACGCCGACGGAGGCGAGGAGCTCCGTCAGGCCGGAGAAGGCGGGGTCGGCGTAGAGCACCGGCGCGGCATCCGTTTGGCGGGCTCCGACGATGAGAACGTCCACGTTCGAATCGAGGGCAGGCTGTGCGGACAGGGACAGGGTGGGAACGGTCATTCCTTGATGCTATCGACGAGCCGCCGTGTTCGCTCTGGGCATGAAGGCGCCCGGCACATTCCAGCGGCGTGGCCGACGGGGCGGATTAGAGTGTGAATATGCGCGATCCTGGTGACCTCTACGAGCTGACCGCGGACGCCGACAGCGTCCCGGAGGGTTTGCATCTGGTCGCGGGCCTGACCGGGTTCGCGGATGCCGGTGGCGCGGTTTCGCAGTTCACCGAGTACCTCCTCGGCACGCTCGACCAGAGGGTCGTCGCGAACTTCGACGCCGACCTGCTCCTCGACTACCGGTCCCGGCGCCCGATCATCTACTTCGACCAGGACCACCTGACCGACTATCAGCCGCCCGCGCTGCGCCTCTATCTGGCCCACGACGAACTGGGCCAGCCCTTCCTGCTCCTGGCCGGGTTCGAACCCGATTTCCGCTGGGAGCAGTTCACCGCGGCGGTGCTGGCGCTCGTGCACCGGTTCAAGGTGGCGTCGACGACCTGGGTGCACGCGATCCCGATGCCTGTGCCGCACACGAGGCCGATCGGCGTGACCGTCAGCGGCAACCGGTCCGACCTCATCGAGAGCATGTCCGTCTGGCGCCCGCACACCCAGGTTCCCGCCAACGCCCTGCACCTGGTTGAGTTCCGGCTCCAGGAGAGCGGGGCGTCGACGGTGGGTTATGTCCTGCTCATTCCCCACTACCTGGCCGACACCGAGTTCCCGTCCGCGGCGCTGTCCGCGCTGGAAAGCACGAGCGCTTCGACGGGGCTGATCTTCCCCACCGATCGCCTCCGCGAACAGAACCGCGAATTCGTCGCGAAAATCGACGAGCAGGTCGGTGACAACCCCGAACTGGCCAAGCTCGTCGGCACGCTGGAGCAGCGATACGACACCTACATGGAGGGCAACACGCTGCGTTCGCCGCTGACCGACGAAGACGGCGAACTGCCGACCGCGGACGAGATAGCGGCGGAGCTGGAGAAGTTCCTCGCCATCCGCCGCAATAAGAATGACGGGCCGTCCAACTAGTTCCCGGTAAGTTGGGAGGGGTGAACTCCCGTCGATCCTGGTTGATCTTCTCCCTTGGATCGTTCGCCTACCTTTCCGCCGTCCTGCAGCGCACCTCGCTCGGAGTCGCGGGCGTAGCAGCCACGGAACGATTCGGCGGATCGGCCGCCGTGCTCTCGAGCCTGGCCGTCGTGCAGCTCCTCGTCTATGCCTCCGCGCAGATCCCGGTGGGAATCCTGATCGACCGCTACGGCCCCCGGATCCTCATGCTCAGCGGCACGGCGCTGATGGTCTGCGGCCAGCTCACCCTCGCGTTCGCCCCGACGATCTCGGTCGCCGTGCTGGGCCGAATCCTGGTGGGCGCCGGGGACGCGACGATCTTCATCTCCGTCATCCGCCTGATCAGCTCGTGGTTCACCGGCAGGATCGTCCCGCAGCTGTCCCAATACATGGGCAACATCGGCCAACTCGGCCAGGTGCTGTCCGCTGTGCCGCTGGCCTGGGTGCTGCATGTCTGGGGCTGGACGCCTGCGTTCCTGTCGGCGGCATCCGTGGCGCTTGTGTCCCTGATCGTCATTTGGCTGGCGATCAAGGACCGTCCGGATCGGCTGGGCGACCACGCGCTGGCGCACACGTGGGGGAGCGCCCTCACCCAGCTTCGGCACAGCTTCCGACGTCCCGGCACCCAACTCGGATTCTGGTCGCATTACGTGACCCAGTCCTCGGGAACCGTGTTCAGCCTGCTCTGGGGTTTCCCCTTCATGGTTTACGCCCTCGGCTACGAACCGTCCTTCGCGGCCGGGATGCTCACGATCCTCGTCGGCGCAGGCCTGGTCTTCGGCCCGATCCTCGGCCTGCTGACGGCGCGGTATCCCCTGCGCCGCAGCAACATCGTGCTCGGGATCGTCGCGGCCATGGGCGCGGCCTGGGCGGTCGTGCTGCTCTGGCCGGTGCAGCCGCCGGTGTGGCTGATCGCCGTACTGATCGTGGTGATCGGAATCGGCGGGCCCGGTTCGTTGATCGGTTTTGATTTCGCCCGCACGTTCAATCCGCAGCGGGCGCTCGGCTCGGCCAACGGCGTCGTGAATGTCGGCGGCTTCACCGCGAGCTTCGTGACCATGTTCCTGATCGGCGTGCTCCTGGACGTGCAGGACACCTGGCGGGTCGCCGGGGGAGCGGAGAGCGACCTGTACGCGCTCGACTCGTTCCGCGTCGCCTTCGCGGTGCAATTCATCGTGGTCGGCGTCGGCGTGATGTTCCTCGTGCACGCCAGGCGGCGCACCCGGCGGCAGCTCTCCCGCGACGAGGGAATAGAAGTGGCTCCCTTGTGGGTTGCACTCTCACGTACATGGCGGCGGCGACGCGGGCGAGACTAGCCCCTCGGTGGATTGATGTCCATGCAAACCGTGTCATAATTATCTCTAGGACCCGTTCTGGTCCTGGGAGTGCCGGTAGCAATGCCGCGCACACGCTGGTTCGTTGCAGCCCCGGGACTTGACATGGGTCCAAATACTGCCCAAATCCACAGCTGTCCTGGTTCAACCGGGTCAGATTCAACTCGGCCACGAGTGGTTTGGGAGCGCCGCACGCGCGCAAACCATGGCATGAGAGGTGTTCGAATGGCAACCCGCCCAAAGACCGAGGCATCCGCCACGTCCGCCGCGAACGAGGCAGAGGCGACCACGCCGGCCCCGGCCGCGAAGACGACGGCCGCCAAGAGCCCGGCCGCCAAGGCTCCCACGAAGGCCGCCCTGGCGAAGGCGGCGAAGGCCGCTGCCGCTGCTGCCGCCGAGGCTGCCGCCGAGGCCGCCGCCCCGGCGACCGAGGCGCCCGCCGCGACGAAGCCCGTACGCAAGCGCGCCGCCGCCAAACCCAAGGTGAAGGCCGGCGATGCTGCCGCCGAGGCCGCCACCGGCGCTCACGACGACGCGGATCACGACGATGACGACGAAGAGGGTGCCAAGCGTCCGGCTCCGACCGTCCCGCTCCCGAGTGGCGCGCTCGTGCTCTCCCTGGTCGACGACGAGGACGAGGTGCCCGTCTACTCGAGCGCCATCACCGGCGCGACCGCCGACCCGGTCAAGGACTACCTGAAACAGATCGGCAAGGTCGCCCTGCTGAACGCGGCCGAAGAGGTCGAACTGGCCATGCGCATTGAGGCCGGCCTGTTCGCTGAGGACCAGCTCGCCCAGATGACCGACGCGGAGAAGAAGGGCGCGCTCGGCCGCGAACTCCAGTGGGTCGCCAAGGACGGTGCCCGCGCGAAGAGCCACCTCCTCGGCGCCAACCTGCGCCTGGTCGTGTCGCTGGCCAAGCGCTACACCGGCCGCGGGATGCAGTTCCTGGACCTGATCCAGGAAGGCAACCTGGGCCTGATTCGTGCCGTCGAGAAGTTCGACTACACCAAGGGCTTCAAGTTCTCGACCTACGCCACCTGGTGGATCCGCCAGGCGATCACTCGCGCGATGGCCGACCAGGCCCGCACGATCCGCATTCCGGTGCACATGGTCGAGGTCATCAACAAGCTCGCGCGCGTACAGCGCCAGATGCTCCAGGACCTGGGCCGCGAGCCCACGCCCGAAGAGCTCAGCCGCGAACTCGACATGACGCCCGAGAAGGTCGTCGAGGTGCAGAAGTACGGCCGCGAACCCATCTCCCTGCACACCCCCCTGGGTGAAGACGGCGACAGCGAGTTCGGCGACCTGATCGAGGACACCGAGGCCGTCGTCCCCGCGGACGCGGTCGGGTTCACGATGCTGCAGAAGCAGCTGGAAAGCCTGCTGGACTCTCTCTCCGAGCGTGAAGCCGGCGTCATCCGGATGCGTTTCGGCCTTGGCGACGGCATGCCGAAGACCCTGGACCAGATCGGCGACACGTTCGGTGTGACCCGCGAGCGCATCCGCCAGATCGAATCGAAGACGATGGCGAAGCTCCGCCACCCGTCGCGGTCGCAGTCGCTGCGCGACTACCTCGAGTAAACCGGTGCGCTATGGCCCCGCGATCCTCATCGGCCGGATCGTTCGGATGCTTGCTCGATGGAGGAAGCCGGGCGGCGGTTCGGCCGTCCCCGGCCTCGTAGTCAATAAGATCGCCCCCGGCTTTCTGGCGCGCACGCTGAACGGATTCCCCGAGGGTCTCGTCATCGTCACCGGGTCGAGCGGCAAGTCGACGATCACCAAGATGCTTGTTGCCGTGCTGCGAGCCCATGGAAAGACGGTGTTCACGAACCCGTCGACGGCCAACATCAGCCAGGGCCTCACCTCGGCGCTGCTGGAGCAAGCCAGTCTGACCGGGCACGTCGATGGCGACATCGCCGTGCTCGAAATGGATGAAGGCCACGGGGCCTACATCGCCGGGTCGCTCACCCCCCGCGTGGTCACGCTCACTAACGTCATGGTCGACCAGATCGACCGGTTCCACGACTCCGAGATGGTCCAGGCCATGCTCGCGAAGATCGCGGCACGCGCGACCGAGGCCGTGGTGCTGAACGCCGACGACCAGTACCTGCAGGACCTGGCAGGCGGTGTCCCGTCGCCGGTGCGGGTGGACCGGTTCGGAGTCACGGCCGAGGTCCTCGAGGCCAACCCCCGAGGACTCGGCTATGCCCAGACGGCGGCGGACAGGCTGCCGAGGGGCGGGGGCATCCTGGTCACGCGCGTCAGCGGACGGCAAGCCGACATCTCCCTGCCGGAAGGCGACTACACGGTCGGCCTGCCGGCACGCGGCACACACTATGCGGTGGATGCCGCTACGGCGCTCAGCGCCGCGCGGGCCGCGCTCGGCGAAGCCTTCCGGCCCGACCTGGCGGTCGCCGCGGTGTCCACCATCCCCGCCGTCTTCGGGCGGGGCGAGGTCGTGAGCGTGCGAGGCCGGCAGGTTGAATTCGTGCTGGTGCAGAACCCGGCCAGCTTCCAGCTCAACGTGGACAGCATCGAGCCGGGCACCGACCAGATCCTGATTGCGATCGGTTCGGACGTGCGCGACCCGTCGTACTTCTGGCCCGTCACCACGTCCGGCCTCGGCCGGGTGCTGATCGCCTCCGGTTCCAAGGCCCACGAGATCGCGCTCCAGCTCGCCTACGACGACGTCGAGGTCGACCGCGTCGAACCCGATCTCGGCCGGGCCCTGGACGACTTCCTGGCCCTTCCCGAGCCGGCCGTCGGCCTCAAGACGATCATCTTTTCGGCCGACGGGATGCGGCGAACGCGCGCGCACCTCGGGCTGGCAACCAACAGCGAGGAGCAGGCATGACGGCGCAGGGCGACCCACGACCGCTCGCCATCGTCTGCCTGCTGCCCGAGACGCTCGGAGGTAACGGCGACGCCGCGAACGCCCGCGTCCTCGTGCAGCGGGCGCGGTGGGCTGGCATGCCGGCCGACATCATCCCGGTTCGGACCCGGGCCGACCTTCCGCCGCAGGTCGACGCCGTCATCGTCGGGTCCGGCACGGACGCCGACCTTGTTCCGGTCCGGGACACGCTGTTGACCGTGGCTGACGACCTCCGCACCTGGGCCACCGCCGGCATCCCGATCCTCGCGGTCGGCACCGGGCTGGAGCTGCTGAGCTGGGGGATCGAACTGCCGGGCGGCTCGGTCGTCGAGGGCCTGGGCCTTGTCGCCGGACGCGCGGTTCCCCGGCTCGCACGCGCGACCGGTGACCTGGTGGTCACGTCGAGGTACGGACGCCTGGTCGGTTTCGAGAATCACGCCCGTGACTTCGTCGGGGCCGAGGGTTCGCCGCTCGGCCGGGTGGCCTTCGGCGTTGGCAACGGCGCCGGCTCAGAGGGTGTCGTCATGGGCAACGTGATCGGCACCCACCTGCACGGTCCGGTCCTGGCCAAGAACCCCGGGCTCGCCGACCACCTGCTGCGAGCCATCTTCGCCGCCCGCGGGGCCGAGTACGCCCCGGCCGGACGCGCCGCGGTGGTCGATGGCATAGCGAAAGCCGCACGCAATCAGATTGCCGTGCGGCTTGGTCTCGCTCCGGAATAGCCGGTGTCCCGGCTATTCCACGCTGCGCCCTAAGAGCGCTGGTCCTCGAAGAGTCGATTCGACTCGTCGTGCCAGCTCTCGGCAATGGCGGCAAGCTTTTCCTGGTGCTTGCGGCCGTGGTGCGCGCAGAAGAGCAATTCACTGTTTTTGACGACGACACGAATGTAGGCCTGAGCACCACAAGCGTCGCAGCGGTCGGCTGCGGTGAGCTGGTGGGGGGTGCCCTCCTGGTCGACGGCACCGTTCTCGGTGGCGATCTGGGACATGTTCTCCTCCTCAGGCTGGAATCATAAAACCCTGACACTCCATGTAAACACGGCGGGGGCTGGTATTCGACCCGGCGACATGGTATTTCGCTCTACGCGTAGCCGGGGGCGCTGAGTGTCGGGCACGGCGGCCGCCCGCCGGGCCGGTATTCTTGACCGTTGTGAGTTCTGACTATTCCGCCCGCCACCTTTCGGTGCTCGAGGGCCTCGAAGCCGTCCGCAAGCGTCCGGGGATGTACATCGGTTCCACGGATTCGCGCGGGCTCATGCATTGCCTGTGGGAGATCATCGACAACTCGGTCGACGAGGCCCTCGGCGGCCACGGCAGCACCATCGACATCGTGCTGCACCCGGACGAGAGTGTCGAAGTTCGCGACACCGCCCGCGGCATCCCGGTGGACATCGAACCCAAGACCGGTCTCTCCGGTGTCGAGGTGGTCTTCACCAAGCTTCACGCCGGCGGCAAGTTCGGCAGCGGTTCCTACGCGGCATCGGGCGGGCTGCACGGCGTAGGGGCATCCGTCGTGAACGCGCTCTCCGAACGTCTCGACGTCGAGGTCGACCGGGACGGCAAGACCTGGGCGATGTCCTTCCACCGCGGCGAGCCCGGCACGTTTGCGGACGCGGGCGAGAAGAGCCCGGATGCGCCGTTCACGCCGTTCGAGAAGAAGAGCGAATTGCGCGTGGTCGGCAAGGTCGCCCGGGGCAAGACCGGCACCCGGATTCGCTACTGGGCCGACCGCCAGATCTTCACCAGGGGCGCGGCCTTCCAGACCGAGGAACTGATGGGGCGCGCGCGGCAGACCGCGTTCCTGGTGCCGGGTCTGTCGATCGAGGTCGACGACCGCCGCGGCGCGGAGCCGGTTTTTGAATCCTTCACCTTTGACGGCGGCATTTCCGAGTTCGTCGAGCACCTCGCCACCGACACGCCGATCACCGACACGTGGCGGCTGACCGGCAACGGCACCTTCACCGAGACGGTGCCGGTGCTCACCGACAAGGGCGCCATGGTGCCGACCGAGCTGGTCCGCGACTGCCAGGTCGACATTGCGCTGCGCTGGGGCACCGGCTACGACACCGTCGTGAAGAGCTTCGTCAACATCATCGCCACGCCCAAGGGCGGCACGCACCAGGCCGGCTTCGACGCGGCCCTGCTCAAGTTCCTGCGCGGCCAGGTCGAGCAGAACGCCCGTCGGCTCAAGGCAGGTTCGGACAAGCTCGAGAAGGACGACGTGATGGCCGGCCTCACCGCGGTGCTCACCGTGCGTCTGCCCGAACCGCAGTTCGAGGGCCAGACCAAGGAGGTGCTTGGAACCCCGGCCGTGCGCGCCATCGTGGCGAGTGTCGTCGCCAAGGCCATGGGCGAGCGCTTCGCGTCCCCCAAACGCGACGACAAGGCGCAGTCCGCGGTGGTGCTCGACAAGATCGTCGCCGAAATGAAGTCGCGCATCTCGGCCCGGGCGCACAAGGAGACGCAGCGTCGCAAGAATGCACTGGAAAGCTCGTCCCTGCCGGCGAAGCTCGTCGACTGCCGCAGCAACGACGTCGCCACCAGCGAGCTGTTCATCGTGGAGGGTGACTCCGCGCTGGGCACGGCGAAGCTGGCGCGGGACAGCGAACACCAGGCGCTGCTGCCCATCCGAGGCAAGATCCTCAACGTGCAGAAGGCATCCGTCTCTGACATGCTCTCGAACGCCGAATGCGCCTCGATCATCCAGGTGATCGGAGCGGGCTCCGGCCGCAGCTTCGACCTGTCGGCGGCGCGGTACGGCAAGGTCATCATCATGAGCGACGCCGACGTCGACGGCGCGCACATCCGCACGCTGTTGCTGACCCTGTTCTTCCGCTACATGCGCCCGATGATCGAGGAGGGCCGCGTCTTCGCCGCCGTCCCGCCGCTGCACAGGGTCGTCGTGATGAACCCGGGCACCAAGCCCAACGAGACCCTTTATACCTATTCGGAGGCCGAGCTGCAGGGCGTGCTCGCCGGCCTCAAACGCGTCGGCAAGCGCTACCAGGATCCGATCCAGCGCTACAAGGGCCTCGGGGAGATGGATGCCGACCAGCTCGCGACCACGACGATGGAGCGTGCTCACCGCACCCTCCGCAGGGTCCGGGTCGACGACGCCGAAGTGGCCGGCAAGGTGTTCGAGCTCCTGATGGGCAACGATGTCGCGCCGCGCAAGGAGTTCATCATCGACAGCTCCGACAAGCTCAGCCGCGATCGCATC
Source organism: Cryobacterium sp. Sr8 (assembly GCF_004403225.1). Taxonomy (NCBI): domain Bacteria; kingdom Bacillati; phylum Actinomycetota; class Actinomycetes; order Micrococcales; family Microbacteriaceae; genus Cryobacterium; species Cryobacterium sp. Sr8. The sequence continues at coordinate 73,643 of NZ_SOHO01000029.1, forward strand.
GACGTCTAAATCCCGCGAAACCGCAGTTGTGCGCGCTAAAACGCGTTCATAACGCGCACGACTGCGGTTTCGCGGGGGTTAGGCGCTGAAGGCGGTGCTGGGCAGGTCCACTTCACCGTTGACGATGGCGTCGACGATGCGGCGGGCGACGAGATCGGGCTGGTAGCCGACGGCCAGGCGTGGCGCGGTGCCCGCAATCGGATGCGAGGAGAGGCCGGTTTCGGTATGCCCGGGCCGTGCGTCCAGAATCCGGATGCCGTCCCGCCGCAGCTCCCGTGCCGCGGCCCGCCCGAACGCCGCGATCGCCGACTTCGACGCGGAGTAGGCCGCGAGATTGGCCGTGGGGTTCTCGCTCACAACCCCGCTGATCGTGACCACGAAGGGCTCGCGTCCCGCGGCGGCCGATGCCGCGAGTGCATTGTGCGCCGAGCGAATGAGCCGGATCGGCGCGAAGGCGTTCACGGCGAAGAGCTTCTCCAGGGTGTCGTCACGCAGGGTGGCCGCCGGGCCGAACGCCACGATTCCGGCGGCGATGACGATCCCGTCGATCCGACCGTTGACCCTGGTCGCGGCGGCCACGAGCTCGTCGACCTCGGCCGGCTTCGCCAGGTCCGCCGTGATCACGGTGCCCGGGATCCGCAGCGCCTCGACTGCCGACGCGTAGCGCGCGCTCAGGATCAACCGGGCGCCTGCAGCCGCGAGGAGCCGGGCTATTTCGCTGCCGAGTCCTCCGGAGGCGCCGAGCACCAGAATTGAAGCACCAGCGAGAGTGGTCACGCGACCAGAATATCCGAGTGCCCCGCGCCGCGGAAGAGCGTCGCGGTCCTGGGTTCGGGCGTCAGCCGATGCGAGCGCCGATGGCGCCGACGACGGCGTCGAGCATCGTTCCGGACGCGTCCCGCCGCGACCCGGATTCGGGCAGTGTGCGCGGCGAGCCGTCGGCACCCACGGCGCGGGCGGGAGACGGTCCGACCCAGGCGACGGAGAGCGTGTCTTCGCCCTTGAGGAAACGCTGCGAGCGGACTCCGCCGGTCCCGCGCCCCTTGGCCGGGTACTCGGCGAACTCGGAGACTTTCGCGTTGCCGGGATCCGTGCCCGGGAGGGTCTGGCTGCTCGTGGCAACCGTGGTGACCACGGCCGTGCCAGCGATGTGGGCCGGCACGCTGGTGAAGAAGAGAACGTGGGCTCCGTCGGTGAGCTTGATCCCGGCCATGCCTCCGGCTGTGCGGCCCTGTGGGCGCACTGCGCCGGCCGGGAAGCGCAGGAGCTGGGAATCGGTGGCGACGAAGACGAGCTCGTCATCGTCGGCCCCCTGCACCGCGCCGACCACTTCGTCCTTGGGCTTGAGGGCGATGATCTCGAAATCGGGCTTGTTCGCCCAGTCGCCGGGCGTGACCCGCTTGATGATGCCCTGGCGGGTGCCGAGGGCGATGGCCCTCGGTGAGTCCAGCGACACGATCGCGAGCACCTTCTCGTCCTTGTTCGGCAGTGCCAGGTAGTCGCCGACCTTCACGCCGGCCGCGAGCTGGATCGAGGTGGGCGGCATGACCGGGAGGTCGACGGGGGAGAAGCGGATGAGCCGGCCCCGGCTCGTGACGGCGCCGATTTCGGCACGGCTCGTGGTGTCCAGGGCCGATCGAACGGCGTCGTGCTTGCTCCGGCGCTGCGCCGGGGTGACGCGCTCGGGCGTGTCGTCGCTGACCGCGAGCAGGTCGACGCGGGCGATCCTGCCGGTGGCGCTCAGGTACACGCGCGTCGGCGTGTCCGTGACCTCGAGCACGGCGGCGTTGCGCCGGGCCGCGGCGGCGCTGACGCCGGCGATGCTCGGCTTCGCCTCGGTAAGCAGGGTGCGGCGCGGCGTGCCGAATCGTTCGGCCACCTGGGCGAGTTCGTCGGAGACCAGCGTGCGGATCGCCTGCTTGCTGCCGAGCAGTTTCTCGAGTTTGGCGATCTCGGCGAGCAGCTGGTCGCGCTCGGCCTCCAGCTCGATCCGGGAAAAGCGGGTGAGTCGGCGCAGCCGCAGCTCGAGGATGTACTCGGCCTGGATCTGGCTGAGGTCGAAGACATCGATCAGCCGGGTGCGGGCCTGCTCGCTGTCGTCGCTGGCCCGGATGACCTGGATCACCTCGTCGATGTCGACGATGGCGACCAGCAGCCCCTCGACCAGGTGCAGGCGTTCCTTGCGCCGGGCCAGGCGGTAGGACGAGCGTCGGGTGACCACCTCGATCCGGTGGCCGACGTAGACGAGCAGGAGCTGGCGCAGTCCGAGCGTCTGCGGTCCGCCGTCGACGAGGGCGACGGCGTTGATGTTGAAGGAGTCCTCGAGCGGGGTCACCCGGTACAACTGCTCCAGCACGGCCTCCGGGCTGAACCCGGTCTTGATGCCGATGACCAGGCGAAGACCCTTGGTGCGGTCGGTGAGGTCGGTGACGTCCGAGATGCCGCTGAGCTTCTTGGAGTTGACGCCGTCCTTGATCTTCTCGATGACCTTCTCGGGGCCGACGAGGTAGGGGAGTTCCGTGACCACGAGCCCCGCCTTGCGGGCGGTGATCGCCTCCACCGATACGCGGGCCCGGGTCTTGAAGCTGCCGCGCCCGGTGGCATAGGCGTCCTTGATGCCCGCCAGCCCGACGATCGTTCCGCCGGTCGGCAGGTCGGGGCCCGGAATGAACTCCATCAGGTCGTCGAGGGTCGCGTCCGGGTGGGCCAGAAGGTGTCTGGCCGCTCCGACCACCTCGATCAGGTTGTGCGGGGCCATGTTCGTGGCCATGCCGACGGCGATGCCGCTGGCGCCGTTCACGAGCAGGTTCGGGTACGCGGCGGGCAGCACGTCCGGCTGGGTGAGCTGGTTGTCGTAGTTGGGAACGAAGTCGACGACGTCCTCGTCCAGGTTCTCGGTCATCGCGAGGGCCGCGGCCGCCAGCCGGGCCTCGGTGTACCGGGGGGCGGCGGGGCCGTCATCGAGCGAGCCGAAGTTACCGTGCCCGTCGATGAGGGGCACGCGCAGCGTGAACGCCTGGGCCATGCGCACGAGAGCGTCGTAGATGGCCGTGTCGCCATGCGGGTGCAGCTTGCCCATGACCTCGCCCACCACGCGGGCCGATTTCACGTGACCGCGGTCCGGACGCAGGCCCATTTCGTTCATTTGGTACAGGATGCGCCGCTGGACCGGCTTGAGCCCGTCCCTGGCGTCGGGGAGGGCCCGGGAGTAGATCACGGAGTACGCGTACTCGAGGAACGACCCCTGCATCTCGACCGACACGTCGACGTCTTCAATGCGTTCGGTTCCTGCGGCGGGCTGGGTACTGTCTGAGCGGCTCATTCGTGAATTCTGTGTGGGGTGCGTCGTGGGCGACGGACGTGTGCGTGGCTCTGGAGCGTCCGGGCCGGGTCCGTATGTCAGACTTGGCCCGATGCCCCCCATGCTACCGGCCCGCCATTTCAGCGTCCTGCGCCTTGCCGACGTTCTGGCAAGTTCCCTCGCCGCGATCCTCGGCCAATCGAACGCCCTGGCTCTTCCCCCGGCGTCCAGGTCGGTCGTCGTGCTCGCCGACGGGCTCGGGGTGAGCTCCCTCCGCGCCCGGGCCGGCCACGCGCGCTTCCTGTCCTCGCTTCTCACGAAGGCGAGCGTCATCGACGGGGTGTTCCCCGCGACGACGGCAGCGGGAATCGCGACCCTGACCACCGGTGTTGCGCCGGGGCAGCACGGCCTCGTCGGCTACCGGGTGCTTGACGCCGCACGCGACCGGGTCGTGAACCAGCTCACCGGCTGGGATGACGACATGCGGCCCGCCACCTGGCAGCGGGCGAGAACAATCTTCGAGCAGGCCGGCGACGAGGGGGTCCCCAGCTTTGCCATCGGGCCCAGGAAGTTCACCGGATCCGGGTTCACCCAGGCTGTCCTGCGCGGCGCCACCTACGTTCCCGCCGAGAAGATCGCCGACCGCTTCGCCGCGGCCCGACGCATCCTCGACGTCGAACCACGCGCCCTGGTCTACCTCTACGTCGCCGAACTCGACATGGCGGCCCACGCCCACGGATGGGAGTCCGGCCGGTGGCTCGCCGAACTGGAGATCCTCGACGGTGAACTCGCTCGTTTCGCCGCCGGCCTGCGCTCCGACGAGGGCCTGCTCGTCACCGCGGACCACGGCGTGATCGACGTGCCCCAGACGAAGCACGTCCTCTTCGACACCGTGCCGGAGCTCGTCGCCGGAGTGCGCCACATCGGCGGCGACCCGCGCTGCCTGCACCTGTACCTGGAGCCCGGCCAGTCCGATGTGACCGCGGATTCACTCGCCGAGGCCTGGCGCGGCGTCGAAGGCGAGCGGGCCTGGGTGTTCACCCGCGACGAAGCCGTGGCGGCCGGGCTGTTCGGTGCCGTCGATCCCGAGGTTCTCCCTCGGATCGGGGACGTGATGGTTGCCGCCCGCCGGCTGGTGGCCTACTACGACTCGAGAGAGCCCAACCAGGCGGCACGGTCGATGATCGGGCAGCACGGCTCGCTCACCGACGAGGAGCTGCGCGTGCCCCTGGTCAGGGCAGGCGCCTTCGGCCGTTAGGACGGGTACTGGCCGCGCTTCACCTGCGGCTTGGGCAGGCGCATGGGACGCAGCTGCAGGGCGCGCATGGCCGCGTACCAACGCACGCGCTCCACCCTGCCCGTGCCGAATTTGGCTTCCATCTTGCGGGTGAGGAGGAATCCGAGCACCACGGCGTCGACGACGGCCACGAGGAAGAACGCCCAGAGTGCGAGGATCCCGTAGGTCTGCACGGCCGGGTCGGGGAAGAAGGTCAGCAGGATCACGAGGAACATGACCGGAATCATGAACTCCCCGACGTTGAACCGGGCATCGACGTAGTCGCGCGCAAATCGCTTCTGCGGTCCGCGTTCGCGCAGGGGCAGGTACTTCTCCTCGCCCGCCGCCATGCCGAGCCGTGCACGGTCACGTGCCTGCATGGATTTCGCGCGGGCCTGCTTGGCGGCCAGCTTGCGGTCGTCGGGAACCAGCGGGCGCTTGTTGGCCGCTTCCTGCTCCCGGCGGCGCGGCGTGGCCTGGCCCTTGCCGGCGGGGGTGCCGCCAGTGAGACGGGCCGTCGTCTGCTCGAGACTTTCGGTCGACGAGTTGGAGTCCGGGTTTACAGGTTGGTTAGCCACATCAGTTCCTTGCATTGGTTGGCTTAAGATTACCTGCATGACGGATACCTCGGAAACTGACACAACGACCACCAGCGACGCGGACCTTCGGGCGGCCGTGGAACGGGGGATACCGGCGACGATCGCGGAGTTGTGCGCCCTGGTGAAGATCCCCTCTGTGGCCTGGGCCGCGTTCGATCCCAGCCACGTGCAGGCCAGCGCGGAGGCCGTCGCCGCCCTCGCCCGGGGCCTCGACGTTTTCGAGTCGGTGGAGATCAAGCAGGCGGGGATTCCCGGCAGTTCCGACCTCGGCCAGCCGGCCGTGCTGGCCACGCGACGGGCCCGCAACGGACGCCCCACCGTGTTGCTGTACGCGCACCACGACGTTCAGCCCCCCGGCAAGGACGAGGACTGGGAGTCCAGCCCCTTCGAGGCGACCGTTCGCGGCGACCGACTGTACGGACGGGGCGCGGCCGACGACAAGGCGGGCGTGATGGCGCACATCGCGTCCATTCGCGCGCTCGTCGAGGCGGAGGGCCCCGACTTCAACCTCGGGCTGGCCCTGTTCATCGAGGGGGAAGAGGAGTTCGGGAGCCGCTCCTTCGCGACCTTCCTCGAGGAGAACCGGGAGGCGCTGCGTGCCGACGCGATCGTGGTCGCCGATTCCAACAACTGGGACATCGACACTCCGGCGCTCACCATCGGCCTGCGCGGCAACGTGACCTTCCGACTGACCGTTCGCACCCTCGACCATGCTTCCCACTCCGGCATGTTCGGGGGAGCGGTGCCGGATGCCATGCTGGCCACGATCGCCCTGCTGGCCACCCTGCACGACGCCGACGGCTCGGTCGCCGTAACCGGCCTCACCAGCCACGAACAGGCGACCCCCGACTACTCCGAGCAGCAGCTGCGCCTCGAGACCGGCCTGATCGACGGGGTCGCGACGATCGGCCGCGGCACGATCCTCAGCCGGATTTGGTCGCAGCCCTCGATCACCGTCACCGGGATCGACGCGCCCTCGGTCGCGAACGCCTCCAACACGCTTTCGCCCTCGATCTCCGTGCGGGTCAGCACCCGCATCGCCCCGGGGCAGGTCGCGGCGGACGCCTACGTCGCGCTGGAGAAGCACCTGCTCGAGCATGCTCCGTTCGGCGCGAAGGTCGAAATCGACGACGTCGACATGGGGGAGCCGTTCCTCGTCGACACCAGCGGCTGGGCCGTCGCGGAGGCCAGGCAGGCCATGGCCGACGCGTGGGGGACGGAGCCGGTCGACATCGGCGTCGGGGGGTCGATCCCCTTCATCGCCGATCTCGTGCGCGTGTTCCCGGAGGCCCAAATCCTCGTCACCGGGGTGGAAGACCCGGACTCTCGTGCGCACAGCCCGAATGAATCGCTGCACCTGGGCGTTTTCAAGCGGGCGGTGCTCAGCGAAGCGCTCCTGCTGGGTCGGCTCAACCAGCGCACAGGGCACTGAGCATCCCGTCCATCTGCCCAGGCGGGAATGTCCACGGCCTCTTCCCGGTTGTCTCGGATAGAATCTGTCTCAATTCCCGCCCAGGCGAACACCGAGGAGCATCATGACCGACACCATCGCCACCAGCACCGAGGCCCATGGCGTTGGCCTCACCGACGTCGCCGCCCAGAAGGTACGCAGCCTGCTCGCCCAGGAAGGCCGGGAGGATCTGCGCCTGCGGGTCGCCGTCCAGCCCGGCGGCTGCTCTGGCCTGATCTACCAGTTGTACTTCGACGAGCGGATGCTCGACGGCGACGCCGTCCGGGACTTCGACGGCGTCGAGGTCATCGTGGACAAGATGAGCGTCCCGTACCTGGTCGGAGCGTCGATCGACTTCGAGGACACGATCCAGAAGCAGGGTTTCACCATCGACAACCCCAACGCCGGCGGCAGCTGCGCCTGTGGAGATTCCTTCAGCTAGGTCGCTCTGTGCATGCTTTGCTGGGAGATCATCCGTCTGGATGGTCTCCCCGCGGCGTTTACGGGCACCTCGGTGTGTCTTCCCGAGGCATCGATGGGCACCTTATTGTCCTCGGTATGGGCTTTTTTGGCCGACGAGGCCGCGTTCGTGCACTCTGGTCGGCGTGTCTCGGAGTAGGCTAGGAATCGGTCAAAGCACTTCCTGAGAAGTGCCCTCGAGTCTCCCGAAAGGTGCCCGGTGCGCAATAATCGCCGTCTCCGATGGGCTGCAATTCCGGTCGCAGCGACGTTATCTATGGTTCTCGCCGGGTGCACAACTGCCCAGCTCAACGGCTTCATGCCTGGTTTTGAGGAGGGGCAACCAAACGTCACGAACCAGACCGGCCGCATCGGCGGGCTCTGGACAACGTCCTGGATCGTCCTCCTCGTCGTCGGGCTGATCACCTGGGGCCTCACGCTCTGGGCTGTCGTGGTCTACCGACGGCGCAAGGGGCAGACCGGGCTTCCGGTGCAGCTTCGCTACAACATGCCGATCGAGATCTTCTACACGGTCGTGCCGTTGATCCTCGTGATCGGCTTCTTCGCCTTCACGGCTCGCGACCAGACCGCCATCGAAGCCCGCTTCGATGAGCCCGACGTGAAGATCGGGGCCATTGCCAAGCAGTGGGCCTGGGACTTCAACTACGTCAACGAGGACGTCTACACGGCGGGCGTCCAGGGCCAGCCCGACCCGGCCGGCGACCCCGGTTCCCTCGTGGAGACCGAGATCCCCACGCTGGTTCTCCCGGTCGGCAAGAAGATCGAGTTCGCACTCGACGCCCGCGATGTCATCCACTCCTTCTGGGTCATCGACTTCCTGTACAAGAAAGACATGATCCCCGGCAAGACCAACTACATGTCGGTCATTCCGGAACGGATCGGCACCTACCAGGGCAAGTGCGCGGAGCTCTGCGGCGAGTACCACTCCCTCATGCTCTTCAACGTCGAGGTCGTTTCGCAGGATGACTACGACGCGTATATTGAGTCCCTCCGGGCGGCCGGTAATGAGGGTCAGCTCGACATCGACTACAACCGCAACCAGAATCTTCCGGGCACCAACGCCCCGAAGGCGCAGGAGGATTAGGCCATGAGCACCACGACCGCACCCGCCCCGCGGCGCACGACGCCCCTGTCGCCCTCGGCCAACCGCAAGGGAAACATCCTCGTCAAGTGGATCACCTCGACTGACCACAAGGTCATCGGGTACATGTACCTGATCACCTCGTTCGTCTACTTCTGCATCGGCGGGGTGATGGCGCTCATCATGCGCGCCCAGCTCTTCGAGCCCGGACTGGAGATCGTCGCAACGAAGGAACAGTACAACCAGCTGTTCACGATGCACGGCACGATCATGCTCCTCATGTTCGCGACTCCGCTCTTCTTCGGCTTCGCAAACGCGCTGATGCCGCTGCAGATCGGCGCCCCTGACGTGGCGTTCCCGCGGCTGAACGCACTGTCGTTCTGGTTCTTCAACTTCGGCAGCCTGATCGCCGTCGCCGGGTTCCTGACACCGCAGGGCGCCGCATCCTTCGGCTGGTTCGCCTACCAGCCCCTGGCGAGCACCACCTTCTCGCCGGGCGTCGGTGGAAACCTGTGGATGGTGGGCCTGGGCCTGTCCGGCTTCGGGACGATCCTCGGTGGCGTGAACTTCATCACGACGATCATCACGATGCGCGCGCCGGGCATGACCATGTTCCGGATGCCCATCTTCACCTGGAACACCCTGGTCACCTCGATCCTGATCCTGATGGCGTTCCCCGTGCTGGCCGCGGCGATGCTCGCAGCCGCCGCCGACCGCATCTTCGGCGCCCACATCTACGACCCGGCAAACGGCGGCGCCATCCTGTGGCAGCACCTGTTCTGGTTCTTCGGGCACCCCGAGGTCTACATCATCGCCCTGCCGTTCTTCGGCATCGTGTCCGAGGTGTTCCCGGTCTTCAGCCGCAAGCCGATCTTCGGCTACAAGACACTGATCTACGCGACCGTCTCCATCGCGGCCCTCTCCGTTGCCGTCTGGGCCCACCACATGTACGTCACCGGCTCGGTGCTGCTGCCGTTCTTCTCCCTGATGACCATGCTCATCGCGGTGCCGACGGGCGTGAAGATCTTCAACTGGATCGGCACCATGTGGCGGGGGTCGCTCACCTTTGAGGCGCCCATGCTCTGGGCCCTCGGCTTCCTGATCACGTTCACGTTCGGTGGGCTGACCGGCGTCATCCTCGCATCGCCGCCGCTCGACTTCCACGTTTCCGACACCTACTTCGTGGTGGCTCACTTCCACTACGTCGTCTTCGGCACCGTCGTCTTCGCCATGTTCAGCGGCTTCTACTTCTGGTGGCCGAAGTGGACCGGCAAGATGCTCAACGAGCGTCTCGGCCGCTGGCACTTCTGGTTGCTGTTCATCGGCTTCCACACCACCTTCCTCGTGCAGCACTGGCTCGGTGTCGTCGGAATGCCCAGGCGCTACGCCACCTACTCGCCCGACGACGGCTTCACCTGGATGAACCAGCTCTCCACCGTCGGGTCGATGATCCTTGCCCTGTCCATGATCCCGTTCTTCCTCAACGTGTACCTGACCACCCGCAACGCGGCCAAGGTCACCGTCAACGACCCGTGGGGGTACGGGGCCTCGCTCGAGTGGGCGACATCCTGCCCGCCGCCCCGGCACAACTTCACCTCCATTCCGCGGATCCGGTCCGAACGTCCCGCGTTCGACCTGAACCACCCGGAGGCGGGGATTCCGGTCGGCATCGGCCCGGGCAAAGATGCTCCGGATGCCCCTACCTACGACGCATCGTCAGAAACGGTCAAGTAAATGAGAGCGAACGTCAATCTCTTCTGGATCCTGACGGCGTTCTTCGCCATCGTGACTGTCGTGTACACCGGGTGGGGTCTCCTCGACACGAGCCAGGGCCGGATCGAGTGGGCCGGCACCTTCGCGCTGGGGCTCTGCTCCCTCCTGTCCCTGCTCATCGGCTTCTACCTGAGCCGCGTGCGCGGCGCCCAGGGCGGCGACCTGCCGGAGGACCGCCTCGACGCCAACGTCGACGACGGCGACCCCGAGGCGGGCTTCTTCAGCCCGTGGAGCTGGTGGCCGATCATGCTCGCTGCCAGCACCGCGCTGCTGTTCCTGGGCCTGGCCGTGGGGTTCTGGATTTCCTTCATCGCCCTGGCAATCGGCCTCATCAGCCTGGTCGGCTGGGTCTACGAGTACTACCGAGGCCTGTTCGCGCGGTAGACCAACAATCGGAATGCCGCCTACGCGTCTTGACGCGTAGGCGGCATTCTTTTTGGGCGTAGGACCCTGGCCTGCGGATGTGTCCCGCCGGGGTCGTACGCGGTCAGTTCGTTCGGCGGCGGAATCCGAGTACCTCGAAGGCGGTCGTCACCGTCCACGGCACGTCGTCAGCGTCCTCGGCCGGCTCCGTGTCCCTCTGGTGCGCGTCCCTGTGATGCGCGTCCCTGTGATGCGCGTCCCTGTGATGCGCGGATGGCCCCATCCCGATCAGGGCATGGACGTCTGTCGTGGACAGGTTGAGCGTGCGGGAGAGGGCCTCCCTGGACTCGAGTTCGAACCAGGGCGCCAGGCTTGCCCGGAGCTGCGCCGCCTTGTCTGCCTGCACGTCGAGGGCGAGGCCGGCCTCCCGGAGTTCCCGGAGATGGTCAGCCTGGGGGATGACAACGGCCAGCAGGCCCCGCGGCCTGAGCACCCGGTGGAACTCGACGGGGTTCCGCGGCGCGAACACCGTGAGGATGACGTCCGCCGCCCCATCCCGTACCGGCAAGGGGGACCAGACATCGGCGACCAGGCCGTCGACGCGGTCGACGTCCCGTGCGGTGCGTGCCACGGCGGCGGGGGAGAGGTCCACGCCCAGGGCGCGCGCGTCGGGGCAGGAAGCCAGCACGCCACGGAGGTAATAGCCCGTTCCGCAGCCGATATCGAGCACGCGAGAGGGGGCCTCGGCGGAGACCAGGACCGCAAGGGCATTGCGGAGGGGCTCGAACCAGCCGGCGTTCAGGAAGGCGTCCCTGGCATCGAGCATGGCGGCGCTGTCGCCGATCAGCCCCCGGGAACCGCCGAGGGCGGAGAGGAAACCGCGCTTGTTGACGTCGAAGGAATGCCCGGCCGGACAGACCAGAACAAGCGGGCCGCCGGGGGACAGGGGCTGGAAACAGTTCGGGCACCGAAGCCACTCCGACAGGGTCTGGAGGGACATCGATGCCCGATCTGGTTGCGGTTCCCTAGTGGTGATCGCCGTGCGCCTGCTCGATTTCGGTGGTGCTCACCGGCGAGATGCGGTCTTCGAAGAACCAGCGGGAGAGCCCGGCGCGCATTCTCTGGCCGACCGTGATCCTGCCCCGGTCATCGGGGCGAATCATGAGCGGCTTGTAATCGGAGTAGTCCACCAGCTTCCAGCGCTCGTACTCGTCGACCGGCTGGTGCACCTCGATGTACTCACCGCCCGGAAGTCGGACGATGCGCCCGGACTCGTACCCGTGCAGCACGATCTCGCGGTCCTTCTTCTGCAGGGCCAGGCAGGTGCGCTTGGCAATGAAGTACGCCGCGAACGGGCCGAGGATCGTGAGCGCCTGCATGGTGTGGATGACACCCTCCATCGTCACCTGGAAGTGCGTCGCGATGATGTCAGATCCCGCAGCGGCCCAGAGGGCTGCATAGAACGTGACGCCGGCCGCACCGATGGCGGTGCGGGTCGGGGCGTTGCGCGGGCGGTCCAGGATGTGGTGCTCGCGCTTGTCGCCCGTGATCCAGGCCTCGATGAACGGGTAGATCATCACGAGGACGATGAACAAACCGAGTGCGACCAGCGGAATCAGGATGTTGAACGACCAGGTGCCGCCGAGCCCCACGAACTCCAGTCCCGGCGGGACCAGGCGCAGCGCGCCATCGGCGAAGCCGATGTACCAGTCGGGCTGGGTGCCGGCGGAAACCGGCGAGGGGTCGTACGGCCCGTAGTTCCAGATCGGGTTGATCGTGAAGAACGTTGCCATCAGCATGATTACGCCGAAGACCAGGAAGAAGAACCCACCGCCCTTGGCCGCGAACAGCGGCAGAATCGGGGCTCCGGCCACGTTCTGGTTCGTGCGTCCGGCGCCCGGGTACTGGGTGTGCTTGTGCACGACGACGAAGACGAGGTGCATCGCGATGAGCGCGACGATGATCGCCGGAAGCAGCAGGATGTGCAGCGAGTAGAGGCGACCCACGATATCGGTGCCGGGGAACTCGCCGCCGAAGAGCAGGAAGGTGATCCAGGTCCCGACCAGCGGGATTCCCTTGACCATTCCGTCGATGATGCGGAGTCCGTTGCCGGAGAGCAGGTCGTCGGGGAGGGAGTAGCCGGTGAATCCTTCGGCCATCGCCAGGATGAACAGGATGAAGCCGATCACCCAGTTCAGCTCGCGCGGCTTCCGGAATGCGCCGGTGAAGTACACGCGGAGCATGTGCAGTCCGATGGCGGCAACGAACAACAGGGCGGCCCAGTGGTGAACCTGGCGCATCAGCAGTCCGCCGCGGACATCGAAGGAGATGTCCAGGGTGGAGGCCATGGCGGCCGACATCTCGATGCCCTTCAACGGCACGAACGAGCCGTCGTAGTGCACCTCCGACATCGATGCCTGGAAGAAGAATGTCAGGAAGGAACCGGACAGCAGGATGACGACAAAGCTGTACAGGGCCACCTCGCCCAGCATGAACGACCAGTGGTCCGGGAAGACCTTGCGGCCGAGTGCCTTGACCGCGCCGGAGATGCTCGTGCGCTCATCGATGTAGTTCGACGCGGCGGCGGTCAGGCCGCCGGACTTCTTCGTTTCGGCCAGCGCGGTGGATGGTGCCGCGGATGATTCGGTCGTAGTCACGATCGCTCCCAGAAGCTCGGCCCGACGGGCTCAGTGAAGTCGCTCTGCGCGATGAGGTAACCCTCGGCGTCAACGGCGATGGGCAACTGCGGGAGGGGCCGTTTGGCCGGTCCGAAGATGACCTCGCAATGGTTGCTGACGTCGAACTGCGACTGGTGACACGGGCAGAGGAGGTGGTGGGTCTGCTGTTCGTACAGGGCGACGGGGCAGCCGACGTGGGTGCAGATCTTGGAGTAGGCGACGATGCCGTCGTAGGACCAGTCCTTGCGCTCCGGCAGCTCGTTGAGGTCTTCCGGCTTCAGGCGCATGAGCAGAACCGCGGCCTTCGCCTTCTCCTCGAGCTTGCCGTGTTCGAGGTCCTGGAGGCCCTCGGGGATGACGTGGAACGCCGAACCGAGGGTGACGTCGACGGCCCTGATCGGGGTGCCGCTCGGGTCCATGGCAAGCCGCGTCCCCTTCTTCCACATCGTCTGGCTGAGCAGCTCGATGGGGTCGGTATCCGGGCCGAGGCCACGGAAGAGCACGACGGCCGGGAGCGGAAAGGCGATCAGCGCAGCGAACAGGCTGTTGCGGATGAGGGTACGACGGCCGAAGCCGGACTCTTCGTTAGCGATCTCGAAGATCTCCACCGCGCGAGCCCGGGTTTCTTCCGAGCCGCGCACCGGGTGGCGCTCGTCGATGACCTCGTGGTTGGACATGAGGGCCTTGCCCCAGTGGACGATGCCGATGCCGAGGGCGAGCAGAGCGAGCGAGAGCCCCAGGCCGATGAACAGGTTGTTCTCGCGCACCGAACCGGGATCTTCGGGGTTGATCGGGAAGGCCATGTACGCGGCGATCGCGAAAACACTGCCCACGACCGACACGTAGAAGAGCGTGTAGACCGTGCGTTCGGCACGGCGCTCGGCCTTCGGGTCGACGTCGGTCACCCGCAAATCGTGGGGCGGGAATCCGGGGTTCGCAATGGCATCCCGGGTGACCACGGCTGTGCCGACGGGCACGTCCGGACCGCCGTGCGACGAGTCGGCGGCGGCCAGTTCCTTCCCGCCGTTATCGTCCTTGGCCATTGTTCTCCTTCTTAGCGTGTGTCATGTCCGGATGCCGGTCAGTTCGACTTCGCGGTGATCCATACGGTTGTCGCGACGACGGCTCCCAGCCCGAAGATCCAGAGGAAGAGTCCCTCTGAAACCGGGCCGAGCGAGCCAAGCGCGAAACCGCCGGGGGACGGGTTGTTCTCGAGGTACTTGAGGTAGGTGATGATGTCGCGCTTGCCCTCTGGCGTGATGTTCGCGTCGTTGAACACCGGCATGTTCTGTGGTCCGGTGACCATGGCCTCGAAGATGTGGGCCTCGGTGACACCGGTCAGGGCTGGTGCGAACTTGCCCTCGGTGAGGGCTCCGCCCGCGCCGGCCACGTTGTGGCACATGGCGCAGTTGACGCGGAAGAGTTCCCCGCCGGCGGCGGCGTCACCCTGGGCGTCGAGCAGCGAGGCATCCGGAAGGCCCGGTCCGGGAGCAAGGGAGGCGACATAGGCGACGAGGGCCCTGGTCTGCTCTTCGGTGAACTGCACCGGCTTCTTCTGTGCCTGCGGGCCGTTCATCTGCATCGGCATACGCCCGGTGCCGACCTGGAAGTCGACCGAGGCGGCGCCGACACCGATGAGGCTCGGGCCGGTGCCGCTGCCCTGGGCGCTCAGGCCGTGGCAGGTCGCGCAGTTCGCGGCGAAAAGCTTCTCGCCTTCGTCGATCGTCTGCTGGGAGGACAGGTCCGACTCGGCGCGTGCCGTGCTGGTACTGAACATGGCGTACGCGCCGCCGGTGAACATCAGGCCGATGGCGATGAGCGCGACGCTGGCCAGCGGATGGCGTCTGCCGGCCTTCCGGCCGGTGCGGGGCTTGCTTGTCTTGGTCTCAGGCATGCTGAAGATGTCCGCTTCCTATTTGAGAACGTAGATGACCAGGAACAGGCCGATCCAGACGACGTCGACGAAGTGCCAGTAGTAGGACACGACGATGGCGCTGGTTGCCTCTTTGTGGCCGAAGTGCTTGACCGCGAAGGCGCGACCAATGATGAGAAGGAAGGCGATCAGGCCGCCGGTGACGTGCAGGCCGTGGAATCCGGTCGTGATGTAGAACGCCGAGCCGTAGGAATTCGACGAGAGCGACACGCCTTCGGAGACGAGCGTTGCATACTCCAGGACCTGCCCGGCGACGAAGATCGCGCCTAGTGCGTAGGTGAGGAAGAACCACTCGACCATGCCCCACTGGCTGGGCTTCCAGCCAGTCGAGCGCGACTGCAGCCGCTCGGCGGCAAACACGCCGAACTGGCAGGTCACAGAGGAGAACACCAGGATCAGCGTGTTCACCAGCGCGAAGGTGAAGTTGTGCTTGTCCGTTTCGAACTGCCACAACTCCGGCGCCGTGGAGCGCAGCGTGAAGTAGATCGCAAACAGCCCGGCGAAGAACATGACTTCGCTTCCCAGCCAGACAATGGTGCCCACTGCCACGCTGTTGGGCCTGTTCACTACAGGCGTACTTGCCGTATGGGATATCGAGGTGCTCGTCACCCCTCCATTATGGCCGATATCCGCACAGGTTTTTCTCAACCTGGCGTGCCAGTTGCCCGAAAGTGCGGATTCGCGTGCCCGTGTCCGGTGTCACGTGACCAGAAAAGACGGGGCTCGGTCGCGAGCGGATTAAGCTGAATTCATGCTCGAATCGCAATCCTGGCCGAATGTCCTCAGTGCCCTCCTTGGCGGGGAGGACCTGAGCGTTGCCGACGCAGCCTGGAGCATGGAGCAGATCATGCGGGGGGAGGCGTCCTCGGCCCAGATTGCGGCGTTCCTGGTCGCGCTGCGGGCCAAGGGGGAGACCGTCGACGAGATCGTTGGATTCCGGGACGCGATCCTCGATCACGCCGTGCCGCTGGACGTCGACCCGATGGGGCTGGACATCGTCGGCACAGGGGGAGACCGGTTCGGCACCGTGAACGTGTCGACCATGGCGTCCATCGTGTGTGCTGCGGCCGGCATCCCGGTCATCAAACACGGCAACCGGGCCGCGAGTTCCGCGTCGGGGTCGTCGGATGTCCTCGCGGAGCTGGGCATCGACCTCACCCTCTCGGCCGAGAAAGTCGCTGAGATCCTCACCGCCACCGGCGTCACGTTCGCCTATGCGGCCGCTTTCCACCCCGGCTTCCGCCATGTGGCCGCCACCCGCAAGGAACTGGGCATTCCGACGGTGTTCAACTACCTCGGTCCCTTGTGCAACCCGGCACGGCCGGAGGCCTCCGCGGTGGGCGTTGCGAGCCTCGACCGGGTACCGCTGTTCGTCGGCGTGTTCCAGACCCGCGGCGCGACGGCTCTCGTCTTCCGGGGCGACGACGGGCTGGATGAGCTGAGCACGACCGGCCACAGCCACATCTGGGAGGTTTCCCGCGGACTCGTGACCGAACACGACATCGACCCGCGCGACCTCGGCATCACCCGGGCGAAGATGAGCGACCTCGTCGGGGGAGACGCCGCGCACAACGCGGCCGTGGTGCATGCCGTGCTCGCCGGAGAGAAGGGACCCGTGCGCGACATCGTGCTGCTCAACGCGGCCGCGGGACTGGTGGCGTATGACCTGGCCAACGACCCGGGACAGGTGCAAACGGCGATCCTCGACCGTTTCCGCAGCAAGTTGGCCGTGGCCGCTGAGACGATCGACTCCGGCGCGGCCACGGCCAAGCTGGCGCAGTGGGTACAGGCCAGCCGGGCCTGAACCGCGCGGTGATTAGGTCAGGATCGGCAGTAGCACGACGGATGCCCAGCCGGCGAGAAGCCCGCCGATGACCGGTCCGACGACGGGCACCCAGGAGTAGGCCCAGTCGGAGCCGCCCTTGCCCTTGATCGGCAGCAGGAAGTGCGCGATCCGCGGCCCGAGGTCTCGGGCCGGGTTGATGGCGTAGCCGGTCGGGCCGCCGAGCGAGGTGCCGATCGCGATCACGAGCAGGGCCACCGGCAGGGCGCCGAGGGCGGCGAGGCCGCCGGCTTCGCCCTGGCGTCCGCCGCCGAAGGCGATGACGACGAAGACGAGCACGAAGGTGCC